>JANNKG010000168.1:0-12152 GCA_031396185.1 Burkholderiales bacterium
GCGGTGCTGGTGCGCCACGGCGTGGTGAAGGCCGGCGACCTCATCGTGCTCACCATCGGCGAGCCGATCGGCAAGGCCGGCGGCACCAACACCATGAAGCTCGTGAAAGTGGGCGAGCACCGCGCGTAGGCACCGGCGCTACCGCTGGAGCGCGGTGCGGTTCACCTCCTCCCAGGTGCTGCATTCTTCGACTCCCTTGCGGCGATTCGCGGCGACCAGCGCCGGCACTTTCGACCGCAGCGCCGCCTCGTTGCGCGGGCCGGGCGGCGGCGACTGGCGTAGCGCATGCACCATCGCGTCGTTGGCCTGGCGGCAGCGCGCCTGCCTCTCGGCGGCAGTGGCCGGCGACTTCGTTTCCCGATCCTGAGCCGCGGCGGGGCCCATGGCGAGAAGGGCCGCCGCGGCCATGAATGCAACGTCCATGGTGCGAGTCTCCGCGGGAAGGGGTCAGCGCGGCCGGTGGGTGAACCACGCGAAGAACGCGCGTCCGTCGGCGTGGCGGTCGATGAACCAGCCTTCGCCCGAGCGTGCCTCGCGGCCCCACCACTGCCCGTTCACCCAGCTCTTGTCGGCGTGGTCGATTCCCTGCGCTCGGCAACGCGCGGTGTCCTCGTTCTCGAAGAAGCGCGTCACCGGATAGGCGCCGTTGCCGAAGTCGGCGGTGCCGGCGCCGGTCGACTCCCAGCTGAAGAGCGCTTCGGTGCACGACGTGAGCTCGATGCGCACCACTCCCCAGTGCTTCACCGCCAGCTCCGAGAAGCGCAGGCCCGGGCCGAAGCTCGTGCCGGTGGCACTGAACACGTGCAGCTGCAGCACGCGGTTCACGAAGCGCCCGTCACCCACGATCCAGTACTGCGTCCCGACCTGCGACGCATCGACGCCGGTGGCCGCCGCGGCCGGGCGATGGGTGAACCACGCGAAAAACGCGCGACCGTCGGCGTGACGGTCGACGAACCATCCCTCGCCCGAGCGCGCCTCACGCCCCCACCACTGGCCGTTCACCCAGCTCTTGTCGGCGTGGTCGATGCCCTGTGCGAGGCAGCGCGCGGTGGATTCGTTCTCGAAATAGCGGAAGACGTCGTAGGAGCCGTTGCCGAAGCCCGCGGAATCGGGGCCGCTCGAGGTCCAGCTGAAGCGCGCCTCGGTGCACGAGACGAGCTCCATGCGCATCGTGCCCCAGCGCTCGACCGCGATGTCGGCAAAGGAGAGACCCGGACCGAAGCGCGCGCCGTTGGCGCTGAAGACCTGCGGCAACTCGAGCACCCGGCCGTTGAAGGTCGAATCGCCCACCACCCAGTACTGGCTGCCGATCTGCGTGGCGTCGGCTTTCGGAAGCACCGCGAGGAATACCTGCCCCGCGATCCCGCCGGTTCCCTCGGGCACCAGGGTCGAGAGCGTGGCGCCGGTGTCCGGATCGATCCTCACGACCGCGTTGCCGCTGGAGACGAGGAGTTTGTTGTCGGTCGCGTAGTCGATGCCGGTGGGTGCCGAAAGTCCCGTGGCCAGCACGGTCACCGCGCCACTCGCGAGGTTCCACTTGAGCACCGCGCCCGATCCCTCGCTGGTGATGAACAGGTGCGCTCCGTCGCGCGCCGGCAGGAGCCCGCGGGTGCGCAGCAGGCCCGCGGTTCGGGGCGCGACCGCGACCGAGGTTTCCCCGGTGCGCGGATCAAAGCGCACCACGCTGCTGGAATCGAAGCTCGGGATGTACAGGTTGCCATCGGGGCCGAAGGTCATGCCGTTGTCGGGCCCGTTGAGGCCGGCGGACCTTGCCGGAAATGCGGGCCCCAGCGCCACGCCGGCGCGATCGAAGCGCTTCACGTCGTCGCTGGTGTAGCCCGCGACGTAGGCCACGCCCACCGCGTCGAACGCGAGGCCGGTGGCGCCGATCCCCGGCACCGGCACGAATACGCCGACGTATTCGAGCGTGTCGTTGCGGTACTTGTGGATTACGCCGGCGGTCTCGGCGACCGCGTAGATATGCCCGTCGGGGCCGAGGCGTACGGCCATGGCGCCCGAGAGCCGTGCGCGCGTGTCGAGATCGCGCAGGTACTGCCCGGTGCAGGCGTCGAAGACGTGCACGGTGGAGGCGAAACCGCTCACGAACAGCCGCGAACCGCACGGGGCCTGGGCGCCGGCGGAGAGCGCTGCCGAAACCATGAGGAATGCTAGAAGCCTGGCCACCATCGGGAATCTCCGGAGCTTGATCGGGAGGTCCATCGTGGCGGCCCGTCCCGCGCGCGGCCGGAGAACGGCCCCCGATTTCTCGCCGATCTTCCTCCGGGCCGGAGCCGGGCGCGGACGCACTCTACAATCGAACCAGTGAGCCCCGACCTCCCGAAAACCCCCTCCTGGAAGCGCACCGCCCCGTTCCGCCTTGGCGACCTCGAGGTCCTGCCGGCCTCCGGCGAGCTGCGCGGGCGCCGCGGCGTCGAGCGCCTGCGCCCGTTGCTGATGGACATCCTCCTGCGGCTCGCAGCCGACCCCGGAGAGGTGGTGCGACGCGAGACCCTCCTCGAAGACGTCTGGCCGCGGCGCATGGTCAATGACGAGGTCCTGTCGCGCGCCATCGCCGAGCTTCGCACCGCCCTCGGCGACGACGCCCGGGTGGCGCGCTACATCGAGACCCTGCCCAAGCTGGGCTACCGGCTGGTCGTCCCGGTCCAACCGATCGCGCCGGTGGTGCCGATGGTGGTGGTGGACGAGACGCCGCGAAGCCCGCCGCCCGAGGCCGCGCAGGTGCCGCGGCTCTCGTGGGCCACGGCTGCCGGATGGGCGGCGCTGGTGATCGTCGCAATCGCGTTGTGGTGGACCCTGGGGCGCCCGCGCGAGACCGCGCCCGGTGCGGCGAACCTCGAAAGCCGGCTCGGCGCGGCGCGCCCGCTCACCTCCGACCCGTCGCTCGAGCTCGGGCCGCGCTTCTCTCCCGACGGCCAGCGCGTGGCGTTCGCCCTCACCGACGGCAACGAGTCGCGCATCGTGGTGCAGACCCTCGACGGGTCTTCGCGCCAGTTCGTCGGTGGCCTCGAGGGACTCACGCGGCTGTCGCCGATTTTCTTCCCCGATGGCCGGCGCCTCGCGTTCTGGAAAGGCGGCAAGGAGGATTGCGCGATTGTCGAGCACGACCTCGAGAGCGGCCTCGAGCGCACGCTGGTCGACTGCACCCTCGCACCGCGCTCTCGCTTCGACTTGTCCCGGGATGGGCGTTGGCTGGTGTTTTCCGGCAACTCGCGCAAGCAGTTTCCCGCCGGCCTGTGGGTCGTCGAAGTGGGCCGGGCAGCGCCGGTCGCGCTCACCTCACCCGAGCCGGGCGCGGGAGATGATCTCCATCCGCGCTTCGGCCCCGACGGCAAACGCATCGCATTCTTTCGGGGCAGCGAGTCGCACAAGCGGCCGTGGATCGTCGCCCGCGACAACGGCTCGACCGCGCGCGCCATCGGGAAGATCGACGGACTCGCCTACGGACTCGCGTGGCTCGGCCCGGAGGGGCCGTTGCTGGCGGCAGGCGACTGGTTCGGCTTTCGCGCGCTCAACGTGATCGACGTGTCCTCGGGGGAGGCGCGCCTGGCGGGCGCGCGCGGGGCACGCTTCCCCGACGTCGGACCGCGCGGCGAGATCGTCTTCGAGAATGCGGTCTATGCCGCCAACCTGTGGCCCTTCGATCCGCGCCGCGGCAAGAGCGACGGGGCGGTGTGGCGATCGACGCGCTACAGCAACCAGCCCGAATTTTCGCCCGACGGGAAGCTTGCGACCTTCGCCTCGAACCGGGACGGCACCGACGCGATCTACGTGGCCGCCGTGCAAGGCGACGCACGCCGCATCGCGTTTGGCGAAGCGCATCGCTACATGCGCCCCCATTGGTCCGCCGACGGGCGCTGGGTGTACGCGGTTCGGACCACCGCAAATCCGGGAGGCATTGCCATCCAGGAGGGGATCCGCATCCCCGCCGAAGGCGGTACCGCCGAGGTGCTGGCGAATCTGGGCCGCGCGGTGAACGACGTGCGTGACGGCGGCGACGGCAACCTCTATTGGGGAGAGCTCTCCGGCAATGTCATGCGCCTGATGCGCGCGCCCCTGACGCAGCTCGACAAAGGCGAGCGGCTGCCGTTGCCGCTGATGTCCCAGTACCAGATCCACTCGGGCCGCGTGGCGTTCGCCCAGCCGCAGATCCCCAAGCTCACAGCGTGCCGCCTGGACACGCTCGCCTGCGAGCCGATCGATCTCGAGCTCGCCGAGGCCGAGCTCTACCACTGGACGCTCGCCGCGCGCTCGATCTACCTGCGCCAGCGTGACAAGGGCGAGGCGCGCCTGGCGCGCTACGATTTCGCCGCACGCCGGGTCGACCAATCGTGGCCGTTCGCCCCCACGGGCGCCGGAACGTCGATCGCCGTCTCGCCCGACGAGGCGCTGCTGCTGGTGGCGCGCGAAGAGCCTCCGGCAATCGACCTCATGTTGGCGCGGTAAAATCACTTATTTCGCGAGGAAACCCATGGACACCCAGTTGATGACCGAGACCGCCCGCGCCATGGTGGCTGCCGGCAAAGGCCTGCTCGCAGCCGACGAGAGCGCTGGCACCTGCAAGAAGCGCTTCGACTCCGTCAACGTCGAATGCAACGAGGAGAACCGCCGCGTTTATCGCGAAATGCTGTTCGCCACGCCCAGGATCGCCGAATACGTGAGCGGCGTGATCCTGTTCGACGAGACGCTGCGCCAGAACAACCGCGATGGCGTGAACTTCGCCGAGTACCTGAAAAAGAACGGCATCCTGCCGGGCATCAAGGTGGACGCCGGTGTCAGCGACATGGCGCTGCACCCGGGCGAGAAAGTCTCCGAGGGCCTCGACAAGCTCGCCGCGCGCATGGCCGAGTACTTCAAGCTCGGCGCGCGCTTCGCCAAGTGGCGCGCGGTGATCACCATCGGCCGCGACATTCCTTCCCAGGCGTGCCTCGACGCCAACGCGCACGCGCTCGCGCGCTATTCCGCGATCTGCCAGGAAGCCTCGATCGTGCCGATCATCGAGCCCGAAGTGTTGCTCGATGGCGATCACAGCTCGGAGCGCAGCGAGGACGTCCATTTGCGCACGCTCGAGACCCTGTTCCACGATCTTGCCCGCCAGGACGTTTCCCTCGAGCACGTGATCCTCAAGGCGAGCATGTGCGTCTCGGGCAAGGACCACCCGAAGCAGGCTCCCGTGGCCGAAGTCGCGGAGCGCACCCTGCGGGTCCTCAAGCGCACCGTCCCCGCGGCCCTGCCCGGCGTGGTGTTCCTTTCGGGCGGCCAGACGGACGAGAACGCGACCGCGCACCTTGACGCCATGAATCGCCTTGGAGCGCCGTGGCCCCTCACCTTCAGCTACAGCCGCGCACTGCAGGCGGTCGCGCTGAAGGCGTGGCGCGGGCAGGCGGGAAACGTTGCCGCTGCGCAGGCCGCGTTCCACCACCGCGCGCGGATGAACAGTCTCGCCTCGAAAGGCCAGTGGAAGGCGGACCTGGAGAAGCAGCCGGTCGCGGCTTGAAGCTGATCTTCGAGACCTCGATCGCGAGCCTGCCGCTCCTCGGGCGCGGCAAGGTTCGCGACATCTATGCGGTGGGCGACGACAAGCTCCTGATCGTCACCACCGATCGGCTGTCGGCCTACGACGTGATCCTGCCCACACCGGTGCCGGAGAAGGGCCGCGTGCTCTCCGAGCTCGCCAACTTCTGGTTCGCGAAGCTCGCCGCGATCGTTCCCAACCATCTCACCGGGATCGATCCCGAGACGGTGGTGGCGCCCGGCGAGCGCGACCAGGTTCGTGGGCGCGCGGTCGTGGTGAAGAAGCTCGCTCCGTTGCCGATCGAGGCGGTGGTGCGCGGCTACCTCGAGGGTTCGGGCTGGAAGGAGTACAGCGAGTCCGGCACCGTGTGCGGCATCGCGCTGCCCCCGGATTTGAAGCGCGCCTCGAAGCTGCCCGAGCCGATCTTCACTCCCGCCACCAAGGCAGAGGCCGGGCATCACGACGAGAACATCACCTTCGAGGAGATGGTGCAAGTGATCGGCAAGGCGCGCGCCGAGCAGGTTCGCGACACCGCGATTCGCCTCTACCGGGCCGCGTCCGAGTACGCCCTCGGGCGCGGCATCATCATCGCCGACACCAAGTTCGAGTTCGGCGTCGATGCGGCCGGCGCCTTGCACCTGATCGACGAGGCCCTCACCCCCGATTCCTCGCGCTTCTGGCCGCTCGAAACGTGGCGCGAGGGCTCGAGCCCCGAGAGCTTCGACAAGCAGTACGTACGCAACTGGCTCGACGGCATCGGCTTCGAGCGCAAGCCCCCGGCACCCGCGATGCCACCCGACGTGGCGCGCAAGACCTCGGAGAAGTACCAGGAGGCCGCGCGGCGGCTGATGGACTGACTCGCTGCGGCTGATCAGCCGCTCACGAAAGGCTGGACGCATGGAATTCTTTGCTTTCACGTGGGTCACGAACCCCGAGATCTGGATAAGCCTCCTTACCCTGTTGGCTCTCGAGATCGTGCTCGGAATCGACAACCTGCTCTTCATCTCGATTCTCGCGGAGCGGCTGCCCGAACAGCAGAGGGCGAAGGCGCGCAAGGTCGGCCTCGCTCTCGCACTGGTCACGCGGCTGATGCTGCTCGCCGTGCTGGCATGGATCGTTTCCCTGACCACGCCGTTCATCACCGTCGGCAAGTTAGCGCTATCGTGGCGCGACCTGATCCTGATCGGTGGCGGCCTGTTCCTGCTGTTCAAGGCTACGCACGAGATACACAACGAGGTCGAAGGAGACGAGGAGGACCGGGGGCCGGGCAGGACCGCGGCCTCGTTTGGCGCGGTCGTAACGCAGATTGCGATCATCGACATTGTCTTTTCGCTGGACTCCGTCATCACGGCCGTGGGCATGGCGGACGAGCTTTGGGTGATGGTGGTCGCGGTGATTGCCGCGATGATGGTCATGATCGTGGCGGCCACGCCGCTCGCCAGGTTCATCGCCGCGCATCCCACCGTCAAGATGCTGGCCCTGTCGTTCCTGCTGCTCATCGGCGTCCTGCTGATCGCGGAAGGATTCCACTTCCACATCCCGAAAGGCTACGTGTACTTCGCGCTCGCCTTCTCGGTCATGGTGGAGGCGCTCAATAGCTGGGTGCAGCGCCGTCGCCGCCGGGCGCGTGCCGCGGCGGCGACACGCTGACTTGGGAGCGAGGGTGGATCCGCGGGCGCTCACGCGCGAGCTGCTCGCCTTCAACACCATCAATCCGCCGGGGATGGAGCGTGCCTGCGCCCGCCACCTCGGCGCGATCCTCGAGGGCGCCGGATTCCGGGTGGCCTACCACGAGTTCGCCGAATCGCGCACCAGCCTCATCGCCACGATCGGCGGCGACGACGCGCGTGCGCCGATCTGCTTTACGGGCCACATCGATACGGTGCCGCTGGGCGCCGCGCGGTGGACACGCGACGCATTCGCGGGCGAAACCGACGGCGATCGCATCTACGGGCGCGGCGCAACCGATATGAAGGGCGGCGTCGCGGCTTTCGTCGCTGCCGCGGTCGAGCTCGCGCCGCGCATGGCGCGCGGACCCGGCCTCTCGCTGGTGATCACCGCCGGCGAGGAGATCGGGTGCGAAGGGGCGAAGCACATGGCCGACGAAGGCGTCCTCGGGCGCGCCGGCGCGATCGTCGTCGCGGAGCCCACGGGCAACTACCCGTACGTCGGACACAAGGGCCTCGCGTGGTTCGAGGTCGAGACCGTCGGCGTCACCGCCCACGGCTCGATGCCCGAGCTGGGCGACAACGCGGTCGTGAAGATGGCCCGCGTCATCGGCGACCTCGAGCGCTTCCGCTTCCCGGTCGAAGAGCACGCGGTGATGGGCAAGCCCACGCTCAGCATCGGCACCATCCATGGCGGACTCAATACCAACTCGGTACCCGACGAGGCCCGCATCACCCTCGACACGCGAACCGTCCCGGGCATCGACCATGTCCATGTGTGCCATTCGCTCCAGGCGCTGGTGGCGCCGCGCGGGGCGCGCGTGCGCCAGATCGTGGATACGCCGTCGCTCTACACCGAGCCCTCGAATGAATGGGTGCAGGAGGTGTTCGAGGCGTGCACGCCTTTCCTGGATGCGCGCCCCACGCCCAAGACGATCACGTTCTCGACCGATGGCGCGTACCTCAAGCGCGGCTTTGGCGGTCCGCCGGCGGTGATCCTCGGCCCCGGCGAGCCCACCCTCGCCCACCAGACCGACGAGTGGTGCTCGATCCATCGCATCGAGCAGTCGGTCGACCTCTTCAGCACCCTCATGCGCCGCTGGTGCGGCGCGTAATTACGTCAAAAGCTGGAACACAGAGGGCACAGAGGAAACACAGAGGTACACAGAGGCTTTTTTCAGCGCAATTCGACTCGCTGACTGTCAGGATATCCATAGCGTGGGTTCGTTTGGCAAGAGCCTCTGTGCTCCTCTGTGTTTCCTCTGTGCCCTCTGTGTTCCCGCTTTAGTCCTTCAAACAGAGATCGCGACCTTCGCGCCGACGGCGAGGAGGAAGACGGCGAAGATGCGCCGCAGCGTCGGGCCCTTGAGGCGATGGGCGAGGCGCGCGCCGATCGGGGCGAACGCGAGGCTTGTGATCGAAATGCCCAGGAACGCCGGCAGGTAGACGAATCCAGCGCTCCACGGGGGCAGCCCCGCGACGTTGAGCCCGGAGATCGCATAGGCCGCGGCGCCCGCGATCGCGACGGGAAATCCCAGCGCCGCCACGGTTCCGATGGCGCGATGCGTGTTTACGTTGCACCAGGTGAGGAACGGCACCCCGACCGCCGCCGCGCCACCGCCAAACCAGCTCGAGCAGATTCCGATGACGACCGCCATCGCCGAGAGGCCAGTGCGCCCGGGCAGCGCGCGGGTGGCCTTGGGCCTCAAGTTGAAGACCAGCTGGAAGACGACCAGCGACATGAAGCCGAGGAAGAAGTACTTGAGGAACGCCGCCTGGAGGAAACGCGCAAGCAGCGCGCCCGCGATCACGCCCGCGAGCAGCCCCGGGATCATCGCTTTCACCGTGGTCCAGTCGACGGCGCCGTGGCGGTCGTGGGCGCGGAAGCTTCCCCATGCGCCGGCGATGATCGCCGCGAGCGAGGTGCCGATGGCGCAATGCATCACGTAGGCGGCAGGGAAGCCCTGCGCGGCGAACATGAGCGCGAGCGAGGAGACGATGATGGTGCCGCCGCCGATGCCGAGCAACCCGGCGAAGAATCCGACCGCCGCCCCGATCGCGAGGTAGGCCGCCGCCGCCTCAGCCATCGAGCCGCTTGAGGATGAAACTCCATTCGGCCCCGGTCACCGGCGTGATCGACAGTCGGTTGCCGCGCTTCAACGTGATCATTCCGGCGAGCTCGCGATGGGTGCGCATCTCCTCCAGCGGCATGAGACGCGTTTTCCGGTCGAGCTTCACGTCCACCAGCATCCAGCGCGGCTCCTCGCGCTTCGCCTTCGGATCGTAGTAGGGGCTCTGGCGATCGAACTGGCTCTCGTCGGGATACGGCTTGCTCGCGACCTTGGCGAGGCCGGCGATGCCCGGTACCGGACAGCTCGAGTGGTAGAAAAGCACGCCGTCGCCCACGCGCATGGAGTCACGCATGAAGTTGCGCGCGACATAGTTGCGCACGCCGAACCAGGGTGTGGTTTTCTTCGGTGCCCGGGACAAGTCCTCGATGGAGAACTCGTCGGGCTCGGACTTCATCAGCCAGAAATTCATCGGATTCGCTGCGGTGTTCGTCCAAGCTGCACCTCGAACCAGGGTTCAAGGCGGTCGCTAACCGGGCACCGCAGGTAAGTCCGCGTGGGACTCGCACAATAGTGCCCTTGGCCAGCGTCCAGGATTACCGCTATCGGTTCAAAGGATGTAAGCCCGGACGAACACCGCAGAAAACCCGACTCCCCGAACTAGAAGAGCTTTTCCTGATCGGCTGAAAGCGCCGAATCAAGGGTCTCCCGCATTGCAAGGATTCTACGCTTAAACGCCGCGCTGTCGACGGATCCCGCGTGCGCCTTGCCGTTGTTCGACATGTGCTCGTGCGCGATGTTCAACGCCGCCATGATCGCGATGCGTTCGTTGCCGACGACCTTGCCGGTATCGCGGACTTCCTTCAGCTTGCGGTTGAGGAATTCGACCGAAGCGAGGAGTTGCTTCTCCTCGCCCTCCGGACAGCCCACGCGGAATTCGCGTCCGAGCAGGCTGATGGTGATCGCGCCCTTGTCGCTCACGATTCGGTTTCCGGAATCTGCTTGAGCAGCGCCTCGATGCGGGTTTTCGCCGCGCCGAGCTTCTCGCCAAGGCGAACGCTCTCGTCGGCACGCGCGGCGATCTGCTGGCGCAGCTCGCGATTCTCCTCGCGCAACGCGTCAAGGCGCTGCACCAGCTGCGCGAGCTTCTCCTCGAGGGCCGAAAGTTCCGCGTCCATGCCTTCAACCCTATTGGAAAACATTAGCGGCGTCAATGCATAAGCCGCTAATCTGAAAGTTGTTTCGAGCGGCCGGCGGCGGCGTGGCGTATGATTTCACCGCGAACGGATACACGGGAAGCCGGTGGAATGCCGGCGCTGCCCCCGCAACGGTAAGCGAGCACCCTGCCTCGTGAGCCCGAAGACCGGTCCGATCGCATCCATCCACCGCAGCTTGCGGGGACGCTCGCTGCCGTTCGCAAAGGACCGCCATGAAGCAGATGCCGATCGCGGGGCTGCTCGGCCTCGCCGCGCTGGGCGCCCAGGCCCAGCTCGCGCCATTACCCAGTTCCCGGAGCTTCGACCCGGTCGTCGTGACCGCTTCGCGCGCCCTCGCGGGCGACGTCACGCTGCGCGATGCCACCGTCATCACGCGCGAGGAGCTCGATGCCTCGGGCGCGCTGTCGCTCGCCGAAGTGCTTGCCCGACGTGCCGGCGTGGAGGTCCGCGCGACCGGCGGGCCCGGTCAGCCGCAGGGACTCTTCATCCGGGGCGCGGGATCCGCCCAGACCCTGGTCCTCATCGACGGGCTGCGCGCCGGGTCGGCGACCGTCGGCACCACGTCGATCGAGAACATCCCGATCGAGATGATCGAACGCATCGAGGTCGTGAAGGGGCCGCTGTCGAGCCTCTACGGATCGGAAGCGATGGGCGGGGTGGTGCAGATCTTCACGCGCGGCAAGGCAGTGCCACACCTGTTCGCGTCGTCGGCCTACGGCAGCGACAACGACCGGCGCGCCGCCGCGGGGATCACCACGGTCGATGGGGCGACCGCCGTCTCGCTCTCGCTCGGCGTGCGCAAGGTCGATGCGCCGAGCGCGACCACGGAGCGCGCCCGCTTCTGCCACGATCCCGACCGCGACCCGCACGAGAACGCCTTCGCCAGCCTGCGTGCGTCCCAGCGCCTCTGGCAGGGCGAGCTCGTCACGCTGGAAGCCTTCGCATCGCGTGGCCGCACCGCGTTCGATGGTTGCGGTACCGACGACCGCAACGACCAGACGATCGCCGGCGCGCGCATCACGTCCTCGACGAACTTCACGCGGGACTGGGCGAGCCGCCTGTCACTCGGACAGGGTCGCGACAAGCTCGTGATCCGGGGTGATTTTCCCGACCGCTTCGAGACGCGCCAGGACCAGGCCGCCTGGGTGAACCAGTTTGCGATCCCGGGCGGCAGCGTGGTCGCTGGCGGGGAGCTGCTCCGCCAGAAGGTGATCTCGGACGTGGAGCGCACCGCATTCACGACCACGCGGCGCGACACGCGCTCGGTTTTCGTGGGCCTGAACCAGGCGTGGGAAGGACAGCGGATCGAAGCGAGCGCGCGGCGCGACGACGACGACGCCTTCGGCCAGCGCAATACCGGCAGCGTGGGCTACGGTTGGGCATGGCCCGGCGTGGTGCGCATCTCGACCACCGTCGCGCGCGGTTTCCGGGCGCCGACCTTCTTCGACCTCTACGGCCCCGCCTCCGAGTTCTACCAGCCCAACGCGCAACTGCGCCCCGAGCGCAATCGCAGCCGCGAAATTTCGCTGCGTTCCGAACCCTCGGCGCCGATCCGCTGGCGCATTACCTCCTTCGACAACCGCATCGAGGACCTCATCGTCTTCGTGGCGCCCACCGTCCTGAACGTGAAGCGCGCGCGCATCCGCGGCGCCGAGCTCGGCGCCGA
>JANNKG010000183.1:0-4928 GCA_031396185.1 Burkholderiales bacterium
CAGCACCAGGCCCCGGGGGTACTTGGCGATCTCGGCGAAGATCTTGGGCGCGTTCAACTGCTCCAGCGTCAGCACCTTCGACGGAATCGTCCGGAAGACGGCGCCCGCGCCCCGGTTCTGGTTGAAGGCGTTGACCCGGAACCGCGCCAGGGTCGGAATCTCGAACGAGAAGTCGACCTCCAGCGTTTCCTCGTAAACCTTGCGCTGGGAGTCGTTCATGATGTCGTACACCATCCCGTGCACGTCCTTGTGCTCGAGGTTGGGCACGTTGATTCGCCGCACGTCGCCGTGCACGCGGATCATCGGTGGCTCCCCGGCCGAGAGGTGCAGGTCGGAGGCCTTGTTCTTGACCGAAAAGGCGAGAAGTTCTGCGATATCCATTTTATCTTTGTCCCTGAGGGTTGAGGCGCCGCGGGAGGATTCGCGGGTCGTGGATGTAGAATGCGCCTCGAAAAGCCGATTCGATTATGTCCACAATCGCCGCCAACCTGCAAGCCATTCGACGGCGCATTTCCGAGGCGTTACAAGGGGATAGCCGCGCCGTTGTGTTGGTTGCGGTCTCCAAGCAACAACCACCCGAGGCGATCGGCGCCGCTTTCGACGCCGGCTGCCGCGACTTCGGCGAAAGCTACGTGCAGGAAGCGATTCCCAAGATTGCCGCGGTTCGCCACACCCCCATCGTATGGCATTTCATCGGGCGCCTGCAGGCCAACAAGGCGCGCGATGTGGCCGAACGCTTCGATTGGGTGCATGGGGTGGACCGGGCGAAGGTGGCCGCAGCCCTTGCGAAAGGGCGCCCCGGCACCCTCGCACCCCTCAACATCTGCCTACAGGTGAACATCAGCGGCGAAGACACCAAGGGCGGGGTCGCCCCGGCCGATGCCCTTGCGCTCGGCCGCGAGGTGGCCGCGATGCCGAACCTGCGGCTGCGCGGCCTCATGGGCATCGCGAGTCCGACAGCCAATGAGGGCGAGCAACGCGCGCAGTTCGCGCTGCTGCGAAGCGTGCGCGACACACTCGCGGCGGCGGGCATCGCACTGGATACTTTGTCCATGGGCATGAGCCACGACCTCGAGAGCGCGTTGGCCGAGGGTGCCACCATGGTGCGCGTGGGTACCGGGATTTTCGGGGAGCGTCGAGCTTGAAGATCGCATTCGTGGGCGGGGGAAACATGGCCCGGGCCATCATCGGGGGGCTGATCGCCAAGGAGGCCGCGAAAGCGGGCGAAATCCTGGTGGTCGAGCCCGATCCGTCGGCGCGGCTGCGGCTGCTGGCCGAGCATGGCGTGAGGGCGGTCGAGGCGCCCGGCCCGGAACTCGGCGGCATCGACGTGGTGATCCTCGCGGTCAAGCCGCAGAACATGCGCGAAGCGGCCTTGAAGCTCGCCGGCACCGCGGGCGACGCGCTCTTCATCACTATCGCCGCGGGCATCCGCATCGCCGACCTGTCGCGTTGGCTGGGGGGGCGCAAGCGCATCGTCCGGGCGATGCCGAATACCCCCGCGCTGGTGCACGCCGGCATCACCGGGCTGCATGCGCGTTCCGGAGTGGGCGATCCGGACCGGGCCGCGGCCCAGCACCTGCTTGCCTCGGTGGGTGCCACGCTCTGGTTCGAGGAGGAAAGCGACCTCGACGCCGTCGTCGCGGTTTCCGGCAGCGGACCGGCCTACGTCTTCTATGCCATCGAGGCGCTCGAGGCCGCGGCCCGGAGCCTGGGGCTAGCGGAGGGCGCATCGCGATCGCTCGCCCTCTGGACCTTCGTTGGCGCGACCAAGCTCGCCATCGAGCGCGGCGAGGAGCCGGCGGCGCTTCGCGCCCAGGTGACATCGAAGGGAGGCACCACCGAGCGCGCCCTCGAAGTGCTGGAGGCGGCGGGTGTCAAGCAGCATTTCATCGACGCGGTGAAAGCCGCCTGCGAGCGCTCGCGCGAGCTGGGCGACGCTTTCGGAAAGGACTGAGAAACCCATGCCGACCCAAGGCCGACCATGATCATCCAGGCCATTGCGTTCGTGCTGGACGCGCTGTTCCACCTCTTCATCCTGGCGGCACTGCTGCGCTTCTGGATGCAGGCCCTGCGCGCGCCGACGCGAAATCCGATCGCGCAATTCACCATGGGGCTCACCGACTTCGCGGTGAAGCCGCTGCGGCGGATCGTGCCGGGGGTGTTCAACCTCGACTGGGCATCGCTCATCGTGGCGTTCGCCTTCGAGTACCTGCTGCAGTTCCTGTTGCTGCTGCTGCTGATCGACGCGGCCCCCAACCTGGGAGCACTTTCGGTGCTGCTGTTCCTCGCCTTCGTGAAGCTGATCCGGCTTTCGATCTACGTCTTCATCGGGGCGATCATCATCCAGGCGGTCCTGTCCTGGGTGAATCCGCACCACCCGGTGGCGCCGTTCTTCCATGCGCTGACGCGCCCCTTCCTGAAGCCCTTCCAGCGAGCCGTGCCGCTCATCGGCGGCGTGGACATCACCCCGGTGCTGGTCCTCATCGCCCTGCAGCTGGTGTTGATGCTCCCGGTCGTCTGGCTGGAGACCGAGACCGCGAGGATGTTGCAAAGGGCCCTGCTTTAGGGCGCTTCGGTGCGCGAAATCCGCAGTTCGTCGCTTTCGGCTGGCCCCGGGGCCGGCGGCTCCCTAGAGTGCGTTCATCGACAACGCACTACCCACCAGGAGCCCCGCCATGATCACCGCCTTCTTCACCTTCGTGACCGTCGCCTTTTTCGTGTCCATCGCCGCTTTGGTCGCCGAGTCGATCACGCCGATGCGCGCCTTCTCGTAAGAGTGTGTATCGCTTCACTCCATTGCGTCAGAAACCCGTCACATCGTTTGTATAAAGTGGAGCTGAATCTTTCCCGGCCCACGCCTAGACTTCAGATCATGACCATCCGTATCCCATCGCGGCGCCTGACCTGGCGCCACCGGTTCCTCGAGATCGCCCGCCAGTTCGAGGCGGTCGAGGGCCGCCCGGCAGTTCCGGGCCTGCGTCCGCGCGCCAGGATGCAGGGGTTCGCGACCCTTCGCCGGCCCCGGCAAGGCGCCGCCCGCATGCCCTGACGGCCCAGGAATCCGACCTGGAGAGCCGGCCCGCAGCCGGCTTTTTTGTTGCTCGATAGTGCGCCAAGTCACTCATAGGATTGGCTAAAGTCGGATACACTGGGTTCATAGCTTGCTTCAGGATTCCGCCCGCTACGCGCATGGACGCTGCCGCCGCCACCCACTTCGAGACGGAGATTGCCCGGTATAACCGCTGGCGCGAGGAACTCACGCAATCGGTCCACGCGTACCACGATTGGCTGGAGGCCAATTCCCAGCTCGACGTCCAGCAATCGATCCGCTTCTACGACCTGCTCGAGAACCTGAACAAGGGCCGGTTGATGCTCGCATTCCTCGCGGAGTTCTCGCGCGGCAAGTCCGAGCTCATCAACGCGCTGTTCTTCTCCAGCTTCAAGGAGCGCCTGCTGCCTTCCGACGTCGGCCGTACCACCATGTGCCCGACGGAAATCTTCCACGACCCGTCCGAGGAACCGTATCTGAAGCTGCTGTCGGTGGAGACGCGCTATCGCGACGAATCCATCAGCCAGCTGAAGAACATGCCGGTGGAGTGGAGCAAGGTCCGGCTCAACACGAATTCCGCGGCCGACATGAAGAAGGCGCTCAAGGCGCTGGCGGACACCAAGCGCGTGTACGCGCTCGAGGCGCGCATGCTGGGCCTGGCGCCGATGTTGAACGAGAAGGGCGAGTTGCCGGGCGAGGAAGAGCTGGTGGAGGTGCCGGCGTGGCGCTACGCCATGATCAATTACCCGCATCCGCTCCTGTCCAACGGGCTGTCGATCCTGGACACCCCCGGCTTGAACGCGCTCGGCATGGAGCCCGAGCTCACGATCAACACCATCCCCAACGCCCACGCGATCCTCTTCCTGCTGTCGATCGACACCGGCGTGACCAAGAGCGACCTCGAGATCTGGGACCGCTACGTGAAGCCGGGCCTGCCGCAGAAGCTCGCGGTGCTGAACAAGGTCGACCTCATGTGGGACGAGCTGAAGACGCCCGCCGAGATCGAGCGCGCAGTGGCGCGGATGGTCGACACCACCGCCCAGCATCTGCACCTGCCCCGGGAGCGCATCTTCGCGATTTCGGCGCAGAAGGGCCTGCTCGGCAAGATCCGCGAGGACGCCGGGCTGGTGAAGAAAAGCGGCATCGACGTGCTGGAGAAATTCCTCGCCGACGAGATCGTGCCGATGAAGCGCCAGATCCTTTGCAAGGCGGTGGTGAACGAGATCGGCGGGATGATGAACTCCTCGCGCGCCTCGATCGCCAAGCGCCAGCAGTCCAACCAGGCGGAGATCCTGGAGCTGAACGGGCTGGTCGGCAAGAGCCGCGAGGTGGTGACCAAGCTCTGGGCCAAGATCACCTCCGAGAAGAACGCCTACAACGCCGCGCTCGCCGAATACAAGGTCAACCACGCCGCCTTCGGCGCGAAACGCGCCGCGCTGATGGACCAGCTGAATGGCCAGAAGCTCGACCAGGCGCTCGCCAAAAGCGCCCAGGCGATCGAGGATTCGTGGACCACGATCACCCTGCAGCGCGGCATGAACTCGCTGGTGAAGGACATGAGCACGGATTTCGAGCGGGTTTTCGCGGGCTCGGAAGACATCAAGAAACTGATGCAGGGCGTCTACAACACCTTCATCGAGAAGTTCGGCTTCCAGCGCATGACGGTACCCTCCCTCGACCTCGACCCGCACCGCACCAAGCTGCAGCTCCTGGTGATGCAGACCGAGGCGTTCGTGAAGGATCCGGTCAACGTGGTCGTCAAGGAGAAGCACTTCGTCGTGAAGAATTTCTACGCGACCCTGGTCAAGGCCGCGCGCGCGCGCGAACTTCGTCGACGCCAAGCATCAGGCTGAGCGCTGGATGCAGGCGGTGACAC
>JANNKG010000187.1:0-4620 GCA_031396185.1 Burkholderiales bacterium
GGACATGCAGCCCGACGGCGACCTGATGTTCGACGCGGGTGCACTGTGGGTTGCCGCCAAGCACCGCATCCCGATGCTGATCGTGATGTACAACAACCGCGCCTACTACAACGACTGGGAGCACCAGATCCGGATGGCGAAGCAGCGCGGCACTCCGGTCGAGCGCGCGCACATCGGCATGGACATGACCGATCCCGATCCCGATTTCGGCAAGCTGGCGCAGTCGATGGGCTGGTATGGAGAAGGGCCCATTGACGACCCGAAGAAGGTCGCCGCGGCATTGAAGCGCGCGATCGCGAAGGTGAAGGCGGGCCAGCCCGCCCTCATCGACACGATCACGCAGAAGCGATGAGCGCCCCTGCCAAACGCATCGGCATGATCGGCGCGGGCCGCATGGGCCAGCCGATGATCGGCCACCTGGCGCGCAAGGGCTTCGAGATCGCCGCGTACGACCTCGATGCGGGTAAGAAGGACAGCGTCGAAGGCAAGGGCGGGAAGTGGCAGCCCGACCTGGAGGCGCTCGCGGCGTCGAGCGAAGTCGTGCTGATCTGCGTGGGCTACGACAGCCAGCTGCGCGGCCTGATGGCCGCGGACGGCGGTTTGCGCAGCCTCGCGCGGGGCAGCCTGGTGGCGGTCCTGAGCACCGTGGCTCCGCACACTGTCGTGGCCCTGGCCGCCGAGGGTGCCAAGCGTGGCATCCATGTGGTCGATGCGACCGTTTGCCGCGGCGGCAAGGGCGCGGACGAAGGCACGCTGCTGTGCTTCATCGGTGGCACGGCCGAGGAGTTCGCGCGGCTTTCGCCGGTGGTGGCGGCGTTTTCCTCCGACATCGTCCATACGGGCCCCGCCGGCACGGCACAGGTCGCCAAGGCCGCGAACAACATGATCATGTGGTCGTGCCTCATCGCCAACCACGAGGCGCTCGCGCTCGCGCAACGCCACGGCATGGACCCCGAGCGCCTGCGCGAGGCCCTCCTCATGTCGAGCGGCGACAACTACGTGCTGCGCAACTGGAAGCAGAACACGATGGCCTGGGCCGAGGACGACCTGGAGATCGTCCAGCAGATGGCGGCCGAGAAGGGCGTGTCGCTTCCGCAGGCGGGACTGAACCGCGAGATCTGCCGCGTGCTCAAACCGAAACGCTTCAAGCTCGAGGACTACGGCGTCTAGGCCAGCGTCACCTTCCGGAGGAACCATGGGCAAAATCGAGACCGAAGTCTCCACGCCGCAGCAGGCAGCGCCGAACGAGTCGCACTATCACAGCAAGAAGGACCGCGTCTTCGTGCGCGGCATCCAGGGGAAGTACAGCCTCACCGACGAGCTCGCGCGGCTGCGCGCGATGCCTCGCGTCCGCAAGGGTGCCGAGATCAAGTTTCGCGACGGCCCTCAGACCTACAGCCGCCATTACGTCGAACCCAAGGACGGGATCACGCAAACCTTCCATCTGCACCTCGAGGAGTACGCCCCCGGTGCGCGCTCGCAGAAGCATGGCCACGTGAACGAGGCCGCCTTCTACATCCTAGATGGCGAGGGTTACGAGGTGCACGACGGCGTTCGCTACGACTGGAAGGCGGGCGACGTGGCCATCGTTCACAACAATTGCGTGCACCAGCATTTCAACGCGAGCTCGAAGGTTCCCGCGCGCGCGCTCGTGATCAAGACCAAGCCCATGTACATGTTCATGAACATGCTGTTCCAGCACCAGGTGGAACCGCGCCCGAGCGAGCCCGCCCCCGGCGGCGAAGGCTTCGCGGCGCGCGAGGGCGAGACCGACTACAACCACGATTGAACGACGCTCAAGGAGCCGCACATGGCATGGACTGAATCGAAAACCTGGAAGAAGGGCACCGCCAACCAGGCGCTGTACCAGGCGCTGCTGGATCACGCGGCCGCCGCCCCGGCGCGCAACGCCAAGCGCAAGAAGGTGTTGCACCCCGAGGACATGCCCTGGGAGCTGTCGCGCCACGGGCTGCTGAAGCACCTCATGAACGAGGGCATGAACACGCGCATGGAGACAGTCGATGCCTACATGCTGATCATCCCGCCGGGCAGCCGCTCGGGGCGCCACCGCCAGCTCGCCGAAGAGTGCCTCTACGTGGTCGAGGGCCGCGGCTACGACCTGCACGTCGACTACGACGTGGAGATCACAGACACCTACCACTGGTCGCCGCAGGATGAGGTCAAGCGCTACGAGTGGGAGGCGGGCGACGTGATCTACGTGCCGCCGAATACCGCGACGCAGCACTTCAACTCCGATTCTGAGCGGCCGGTGCGCCTCATCTCCGCGGTGAACCGCATCTTCAAGGCCGCCGGCCTGAACGACCTGGAACAGCTCGAGGATGCGCCCGAATACCGGCCGGGCGTGACGGTCACCCCGGCGATGGTCGAGGATTTCCTCCACGGTCGCGTAAAGCTGGAAGCATAGGAAGGGGCGCGAGATGGCAGCGAACGAGGTGAAGGATGCGCGGGTCTCCGAGGAGATGGCGAAGAAGTTCGCCACCGAGAAGGAGACCCCGTACACCCGCTGGGTGAAATCGGAAGGCCTCGACATCGAGAGCGCCATCTACCAGCAAAACCTGCATACGATCGAACTCAAGCCCTGGGCACGGCGCGGCGGCAGCGGGGTGTTCCTCAACCACGACGCGTCGCGTACCTCGAATGACGCCTACGTGTGCGAGATCCCGCCCGGCAAGCAGCTCGCCCCACAGCGCCAGCTCTTCGAGGAAATGATCTACATCCTCGACGGCCGGGGCTCGACCGCGGTGTGGAACGACGCGGGCGTGAAGGTGACCTTCGAGTGGAAGGCGGGAGCGATCTTCGCCATCCCGCTGAATACCCAGCACCAGCATTTCAACGCTTCGGGCAAGGAGCCGGCGCGCTTCGTGTCGGTCACCAACGCTCCGGCGATCATCAACGCCTTCGGCGACCTCGACTTCATCTTTGGCACCAAGTACGACTTCAAGGACCGCTTCGACGGCGAGAGTGACTATTTCGCCAACAAGGGTGAGCAGAAGGGACTGCTCCTCGACACCAATTTCGTCGCCGACGCGATCAACCTGCCGCTGATCGCGGCCAAGGAGCGCGGCGCGGGCGGCGGCCACATCCGCTTCAGCATGGCCAAGGGCTCGATGAACAGCCACATCTCGCAGTTCCCCATCGGCACCTACAAGAAGGCCCATGCCCACGGACCGGGAGCCTACGTGATCGTGATGAGCGGGGAGGGCTTCAGCCTGATGTGGCCCGAGGGCGAAAAGCCGCGGCGCTATGAGTGGCGGGAAGGCACGCTCATCGTGCCGCCGAACATGTGGTTCCACCAGCACTTCAACACCGGCACCACCCCGGCGCGCTACCTCGCGTTCAAGCAGGAAGGGGTGGCGATTCGCAACGCCCAAGGGGTGCCCAAGGCCTGGATCAGCAAGCGCCTGGGCGGCGACCAGATCGACTACGCGGACGAGTCCCAGGAGGTTCGCCAGTGGTTCGCCGAGGCGCTTTCGAAGCATGGCTTGAAGTCCCGGATGGACGACGCTTACCTGGCCGAGGCGGCCGAGCTTCCGCCGAAAGTCTCCCAGGCGGCATGACGTTGCGTTTTAGCCACGCTTTGTCTCGTTTCCGCTTGACGAACCCGGGGGGCCTCACTACCCTATCTGCAGTGCGTTCCAGTTGACAGATAATCGTTCCATATCAAGGAACAAGACAAAAACCGGAGGGGACGGATAATGCAGAAAAAAGCACTGGTGATGGCGGTCGGCGCCGCGTTCGTGATGTCGGGCGCCTTCGCCCAGAAGAAGCCAGAACCCGATTCGGTCGTGACCCTCTACGGCAAGGTCTACCCCGAACTGGTGTTTCCCAGCAGCTCTGGTGCCACCGACGCCTCGCGCGAGCTTTGCTCGATCTGCGGCGATGCGGCCGGCGAGAACAACATCATCAAGCGCACCGAAATGGAATCGTCCAACACGCGCCTTGGCGTGCGCGGCCACGAGAAACTCGGGCCGAACCTGAAGGCGATCTTCCAGCTGGAAACGGCGTTCGGCGTGGACAGCGCCGGGACCACGTTCGCCGGCCGCGATTCGTTCGTCGGCCTCGCCTCCAACTGGGGCACGGTCAAGCTCGGCCGGATGGACACCCCGTTCAAGGACTACGGCGACGACGTCTCCTTCCTGGGAGTGTCCAGCGGCAACTTCACCTCCACCAGCGGCGTCTATCGCCATATCGGCTTCGGCGGGCAGAACAACGCCGCGCGCTTCCACGAGCGCCGGGTGAACGCTATCACGTACGAGTCGCCGGACTGGGGCCCCATCGACTTCAAGGTGCAGTATTCGACCAACGAAAACAAAACCTCCACGCGCGATCCGCACGTCATCTCCGCAGGACTGCAGTACGAGATGGGCCCGTTCGCGCTGCTCTTCGGTTACGAGGTGCATAAGGACCTCTTCGGCTTGTCGGCCAACGTCCCCTCGGCGATGCGCAACAACGCCGCGGCGTCGGGCGTGCGCTCGAAGGACACCGCCATGGCGGTGGCGCTCAAGTACAAGGTCGGCATTCACCAGTTCGAGATCGACGCCAACCGCAAGAAGTACGAGGAGCCGAACGACGTCATCGGCAAGGTGCGCTCCTACGAGA
>JANNKG010000250.1:0-5239 GCA_031396185.1 Burkholderiales bacterium
CACGGTGCGGCGAGCCTCTTTGGTAAGCCCCTCCACGCGACTAGCGACGTTCACGGCCGCGCCAATGGCCGTGTACTCGCGCCGCACCTCGGACCCGATAAGGCCCACAACCGCCTGCCCGGTGTGGATTCCGATGCCGATATCGAACTCCTGACCGAGTGAGCCGAGTTTTTCCCTGAACTTCAGCGCCTCGTCGGCCAAGTCGAGCGCGCAACGCACGGCGTTGAGGGCGTGGTCCGGATCATCAAGGGGCGCTCCCCAGAAAACCATCATCGCGTCGCCAATGAACTTGTCGAGCGCCCCTTTGTGTCGAAACACGATTTCCACCTGTACCGAGAAATATGCGTTGAGCATCGCCACGATTTCGGCCGGGGACTGCCGCTCCGAAAGGGAGGTGAAATTGCGTATGTCCGTGAACAGGAGCGTGATCCGCCGTTCCTGCCCTCCCTCGTACAACGATTCGTCGTTGAGCAGCTCCTGCACGACGTGGGGATTCACGAAGCGGGAAAACATGTAAACCGCCTTCTCCCTCGACCGTCGGGCCATGAGCAAGGAAGTGCTCAGCGCGAACGCGAACGCTAGCGACCAACCCAAAACCGGTGTCGCGACATCGACCAGGACGCCTTTCTGGAACGCCACGACGCCGACGGCGCCGGCCCACACGACCAGCGCCGTCAAGACTATTAGCGTCACTCGCAAGGAGGCAAATCGGGCCAAAGCCGCAATCATCGCCCCCCCTAGGACCAGGGAGATTGCCTCCGCATACACCGTCCAAGCTCCTCTCACCAGGGAGCGACCGTCGTACATCTGCTCGACCGCCTGCGCTTGTACTTCAGCTCCCGTGATGTATTCACCGAGGGGTGTCACCTTGTAATCGAGAAGGCCCAAGCCGACGACCGCTACGATGACGATCTTTCCTTGCAACGCGCTTGCCGGCAACGTCTCATCAAGCAGCGCATTGGCAGGGACAAACCGATGCGAATTGTGTGGTGCGAAGTGGATCCACATTGAGCCATCCTCTTGAAGACTCGAATGAACGTCCCCGATCTTGATGCTGCGCGTTCCCCAGTTCGCGGCCGAAAGCTTCACTTCCTCCTGAGTGGCCACGCGCAACATCTCGGCGCTTAGTCCGAGCACGCCCATGCCATTGACGTTTGCGGCGAGTGGTATCCGTCTGGCGACTCCGTCAGACCCGCCCGGGCCCAAATTGAGCAAGCCCCATCCGGTGGCGGCGTCGTGCAACTCCGGCAGCGATTGCATGTGCCCTCCGAAGGCTGTCAGCGAGCGAGTGTCGCCGGTCACCGCTCCGCGGGTCGTTCGAAGCGCTGGCCATCGAGGATCCGCAGCATCCTCGCCACTGATGCCCATCACCACCGGAGCCGCCTGGATCGCTGCGGCAAACAAGGTATCGCTCGAGGGCAGCGCTTCGAGCTCCTTCCGAAGGCTGGGCGATAGGCCATCTCCAAGAAGGGTCGCCAATCGAGTTGGAGACTGGCGATCTTCTTCCGGAAAGAAGATGTCCATTCCGATCACGGCAGGCTTCTGTTCCGCGATTTGAGTGACTAGCTTGGCGAGGAGAGACCTCGGCCAGGGCCATTGGCCGAACTTGGCCAACGAGTTTTCATCGATGGCGACTATTATCGACGGCGCGCTCTTGCGCTCACGTGGCATCAGATTCTGATAGAGGTCGAAGAGGCTGTTGCGTGCCTGCCGGAACGGCGCCGCCGAGGACATCTGCCCCGCCGCCAATACCAGCAGCACAAGCACAATGATCCATATGTCGCGCGAGCGCAGAGCCTTGGATGCGGCCGTTCGAACGCTTTCCAGTCGACGCTCCAAGACAACCTCCTGTCCCGCAGTGCTTAGCCCAGGTAGGCGCCGCCGTTGACATGCCACTCCTGGCCCGTGACGTAGCGCCCTCCCGGGCCGCAGAGGAATCGCACCACCCCGGCCACCTCTTCGGGCTTGCCGCGGCGGCCGAGCAAGCCCTCGCGCTTGTGGACGCTTCCAGTGCCGCTAGATCCGGCGACGACGGTGTCGATCAGTCCCGGCACCACGCAGTTCACGGTGATCTGGTCCGGTGCCAAGTCGTGAGCCAGCCCCCGCGTGAGCCCCACGAGGCCCATCTTGGCCGCGACCACGTGCGGACGGCCGGCCGCGCCGGTGTGGCCCGACATGCCGCCGATGTTGACGATCGCGCCCGCCCCACTCTGACGCAGCGCTCGCAAGCACGCGCGCGTGCAGATAAAGGCGCCGTCGAGAATGATCCCGGTCACGAAGCGCCAGGTAGCAAGATCGATGTCGTCGATCTTCGTCACGTCGCGCACCGCCGCGTTGTTCACCAGAATGTCGAGGCGTCCGAAGCGCTTCACGGCGGCGTCGACCATGGCGCGCACCGTCGCCTCGTCGGTCACGTCGGCCACATAGCACATCGCCTTCCCGCCCGCGGCCTCGATCTCGCCCACCACCGCCTCGGCCTCGGGGCGCGCCGCGCGGCAGTTCACCACCACGGACGCACCGCCTTCGGCGAGGGCGAGTGCGATCGCCCGCCCGATGTTGCGCGAGCCTCCCGTCACCAGCGCCACGCGCCCTTCCAACTCCCGCTCCGTCGTCACCCTCGAAACTCCTTCAGGTCGATCGTGTTTTCAAATGCGCCGCGCGCCACTGCAAGCCAGCGCCCGGCGCGCTCCGCCGTCCAGCCGCCCTGTTCGCAATTGGCCCGGAACTTGTCCTCGATCTCGGCGCGGGTCAGCGGCTCGCGGTGGCCGCCGCGCAGGTGCGGCTGCCGCTCCTCCACGACGCGCCCGTCACGAAGGCTCACCCGCACGTGCCCGGTGTACTCGTTCGGATAGGGGTCGGCGGGATTCACGCGGTAGCCGACCTTGGACGCAAGGGCGAGCACGCGCGGATCGCGCACGCGCTCCTCGGTGAACGCTTCGAGTCCGACGGCGCCGTGAACCAGGGCGTACCCCAGGCACCACGGAATCGAGAACTTGGCGGCGTAGGCGTTCGGCGGGCGGCGCTTGGCTTCGAGCGGCTCCCAGAGGCGATGCACATAGCCTTCGGCGGTGTCGCAGGTGATTTCGATGATGTCGTCGGCCGCAAGGGAGGCGGAGAGCCGCCGTGCGCAGTCGATGAACGGATGGATCATGGTGCCGCAAGCGTACGGCTTGAACGCGATCGTCTCCATCACCCAGCGCTCGCCGAACTCCCCGGTGAGGCGGTCCCACGCGCCTTCCGCGGAATTCGCGAATCCGTGCAGGACTCCATGGGAGCCCTCCCACACGGTACGCGGGCCGAGGAAGCCGCCGCGCGCAAGTTCCACAGCACGCAGGCCCGACTGCGCTGCCCAGCCCGGATGCATGCGCTTGGTCCACGTGCCCTCGGCGAGGTACTCGATGATGCCGCTCGCCATGGAGCCCGCCAGGCCCTGTGCGGATGCGAATACGGCTTCATCCACGCGCAGCGCCGCCGCGACACCCGCCGCCGCACCCATCGCGCCCAGCACCGCCGTCGGATGAAAGCCGGCCTTGTGGATGCGCTTGGGGGCAACCAGGCTCGCACGGCACATTACTTCGCACCCCACCGCGATGCCATAGAGGAGGTCCGGCCCCGCGATGCGATGCCGCTCGGCGGCTGCCAGCAGCGCGGGCACGATCACCACGCCCGCGTGAACGGGCCCTCCTTCGAAAGTGTCGTCGAAATCCTCTCCATGGGCGGCGGTGCCGTTCACGAAGGCCGCGCCCGCCGCGTCCAGGGCGCGCGCGTGGCCAATGGCGGTGGAATGCCCGTCGGCTTCCCAGGCGTCGAGCGCCGCGCGCACGTAATCGGTATGGCGCGCGGCCACGCAGAGGCCCGCGATGTCGATCAGCAGCCGCTCGCAGGTCTCGCGCACCGCCGCTGGCAACGCCCGTTCCCGCGAACGCGCAACCGCGGCGGCCAATAACTCTGCAATGATCGGGGCGCTCACGCGCGCACCACCCAAGCGTCCAAGTCCTCGCGCAATCCGATGGTCGCCAGTCCATTGGCGATCGAGACGAACTCGTTGCCCGCCTCGACGATATCGGCGCCGAAGCGGCGCTCGAAGATGCGGCGCACCGCCGGCACGAACGAGCTCCCGCCGGTGAGGAACACGCGGTCGACGTCCGTGGCCGCGATCGTGCTCGCCGCGAGCACCTGGTCGAGCGCCTCCTCGATCTGCTCGAGCTCGGGGGCGATCCACTGCTCGAACTGCTCGCGCGTGACCGTCTCGCGGATTTCGAAGCCCGGTCCCCGGAAAAGGAACTCGGCGCTGGCGTCGCGCGACAGGGCTTCCTTGGTATCGGAGACCGATTTGTAAAGCGTGTAACCCTGGTCCGACTCCACCAGCCGCACGAACCGGCCAACCAGCTCGGGCGCCTCGCTGAAGCGCGCCACCTCCTTGAAGTCGCGGAAGTCGCGCGAGGTCTTCATGACGGAGAGCTCGTGCCACTGCGCGAATCCCGCGAAACAGGAACGCGGCATCTCGAGGCTCTTGCCCATGCTGCGGTAGCGCGTGCCGCGACCTAGCTGCGGCAGGACCACGTGGTCGATGATGCGGTAGTCGAAGCGGTCACCGGCGACCCCCACGCCGGAATGCCCCAGCGCTTCGGCACGCAGGCCGCCGGGCGTCTTGTCGAAATGGATCACGGAAAAGTCCGTGGTGCCGCCGCCGAAATCGGCGACCAGCACCGTGGCGCTGTCCTCGAGGCTCTGCGCGTAGAAGAAGGCGGCGGCCACCGGCTCGAACACCTGGCGGATGCTGCCGAAACCGAACGGGGCGAGTGCCGCCTGGTAGCGCTCCATGGCGAGCTTCGCATCGGGGCGGCTGCTGCCCGCGTACTCCACCGGGCGCCCGACCAGGACGTCACGCGGCAAGTTGTCGAGCTGCGGATGCGCGTGGGTCCGCAGGTCGCGGAAGAACCGCGAGAACAGGTCCTCGAAGCGCCAAGCGGCTCCGTAGATGTACGTCTGCTCGAAGAGGCGGCTCGCGGCGAAGCTCTTGAGCGACTGGATGAAGCGGCAATCGCCCGCGAGTTCGATAAAGCGCTGGATTGCCCAGGGCCCGGCGTCGGAGACCACCTTGGGGTGATCGTCGTCGCCCTCGTTCCAGAAGCACAGCGCCGAGCGGAACGAGAAGAGCCGCATCGACATGAAGTTGAACACCACCGGGTCCGCGGGCGCATGGGGATGCGCCCACGAAAGCACGGTGTTGGTGGTC
>JANNKG010000331.1:0-12928 GCA_031396185.1 Burkholderiales bacterium
GCGGCGCGCATGCGCGCGATCGCCTGCTCGCGGGTGTCGCCGTAGGCGATGAGCTTGCCGGTGAGGGAGTCGTAGTTCGGCGGCACGTAAGAGTTGGCGTAGACGTGCGAGTCGTTGCGGATGCCGGGGCCGCCCGGCGGATGCCACGACGTGATGCGACCCGGCGACGGGACGAACGTATACGGATCCTCCGCATTGATCCGGCACTCGATCGCGTGGCCCTTCTTCACGATGTCCTTCTGCCGGTAGCGCAGCTTCATGCCCGCGGCCACCCGTATCTGCTCCTGCACGATGTCCACCCCGGTGATGAGCTCGGTCACCGGATGTTCGACCTGGACTCGCGTGTTCATCTCGATGAAGTAGAACTCGTCGTTCTCGTAGAGGAATTCGAAAGTGCCCGCGCCGCGGTAGCCGATCTTGCGGCAGGCGTCGGCGCATTTCTCGCCGATGCGCTCGATCAGGCGCGGCTTGACCAGGGGTGCCGGGCCCTCCTCGATGATCTTCTGGTGGCGCCGCTGCATCGAGCAGTCGCGCTCGCCCAGGTAGATCGCCTGCTTGTGCTCGTCGGCGAGGACCTGGATCTCGATGTGGCGCGGGTTCTCGAGGAACTTCTCGATGTACACGGTGGGATTGTTGAAGGCATTCAGCGCCTCGTTGCGGGTGAGCGCCGCCGCGTTGACCAGTGCCGCCGCGTTGACCAGTGCCGCCTCGGTGTGGACCACGCGCATGCCGCGCCCGCCCCCGCCGCCAGCGGCCTTGATGATCACGGGGTAGCCGATCGCTGCTGCGATGCGGCGGATCTCCTTGGGGTCGTCGGGCAGCGCGCCCTCGGAGCCGGGCACGCACGGAATGCCCACCTTCCTCATCGCCACCTTGGCGGCAATCTTGTCGCCCATGGTCCGGATAGACTCGGCGCGCGGCCCGATGAAGACGAACCCGGAGTTCTCCACGCGCTCGGCGAAGTCGGCGTTTTCGGAAAGGAAACCGTAGCCCGGGTGGATCGCCTGGGCATCGGTGACCTCGGCCGCGCTGATGATCGCGGGAATATTGAGGTAACTCTCGCGCGGCGGCGGCGGCCCGATGCACACCGACTCATCAGCGAGCATCACGTACTTGGCGTCGGCGTCGGCTTCCGAATGGATCGCGACCGTCTTGATGCCCATCTCGCGGCAAGCGCGCTGGATGCGAAGCGCGATCTCGCCGCGGTTGGCGATCAGGATTTTTTCGAACATGCGGCGCTATTCGATCAGGAACAGCGGCTGGCCGTACTCGACCGGTTGGCCGTTCTCCACCAGGATCGCCTTCACCGTGCCGGCAATGTCCGATTCGATCTCGTTCAGCAGCTTCATCGCTTCGATGATGCACAGGGTCTGGCCTTTCGACACCGACTGGCCAACCTCGACGAACGACGGCGCGCCCGGCGAGGGCGAGCGATAGAACGTGCCGACCATGGGGGACTTGAGGGCGTGACCCTTGGGCTCGGCGGCGGCGGGGGCTGCGGCCGCTGCCTGGGTTCCCGCGCCCGGGCCGGTTGCCGCATAGCCCATGGGTTGCATCCCCGCCGGGGCGAGGATCATCGGCGGGCCCGCCGCCTGGCGGCTGATGCGCACCTTCTCCTCGCCTTCGGTGATCTCGATCTCCCCGATCCCGGACTCCTGGACCAGGTCGATCAGCTTCTTGAGTTTTCTGAGGTCCATGGGCTTCTAGGAAGGGGCCGGCGACTTGACGGCTCGTATGGCGGCCTGCAGGGCGAGCTCGTAGCCCACCGGCCCCAATCCGGAGATCACTCCGGCGGCGATGTCCGAGAAATAGGACTGCTGGCGGAAGGGTTCGCGGGCGTGCACGTTCGACAAGTGCACCTCTATGAAGGGGATGTGGACCGCCGCGAGCGCGTCCCGGAGGGCGACACTGGTGTGGGTAAATGCTGCAGGATTGATGACGATGTAGGCAATTTCGTCGCTTTTCGCCGCATGCACGCGTTCGATCAGGGGCGCTTCGGCGTTGCTCTGGAAGGTGACGATCTCAAACCCTTCCCGTTTCCCTTGGTCAACAAGGCGTTGGTCGATCGCCTGCAGCGTGTCCCGTCCATAGTGCTGGGTTTCGCGCTGGCCAAGGAGGTTCAGGTTCGGGCCGTGGATGACCAGGATCTTGGGCATGGGCGGCGAGTTTGCCGGAATTCGAAGCGAACTGTCCAGTTCCCGCCGGAACGCCTAATGGCCCGCGAGCGCTCTTACGAGCCGCGGCACGGAATCAGCTTTGAGCGAATTACCAAGGCAAGTAGTCGTATTTTAGGAGAAGTTACGGACTTTTACCCGCCAAAGCCAGCAGACGTTCTTCCATTTGCGCCTCGGAGTAAGGACCCACCCTTGTCTCGATCCGCTCGCCCTGGGTACCCAGGATCACGGTGTGAGGAAGCACTCCCAAGCGATTTCCCAGCCTTCGCGACAATTCCGAGACCTGCTGTCCCCCGGTCCACAGCGGGTAGTTGATGTTGAGGCTGCGCCCGAAACGCGCGACCTTGTCCGGCTCCTCGTCGGCGAGGCCCACGAATTGCACCCCGCGTCCGGCCCACCGCGATTGCAGCCGAACGAACGCCGGCATCTCTTCGCGGCAGGGCGCGCACCACGTGGCCCAGAAATTCAGCACGACAATCTTCCCCTGGAACTGACCCAGGGATTGCGGCTTGCCCGCGGCGTCCGAAAAGCTCGCCGCGAAGACCGCAGCGGGGGAAATCTCGACCGCGCCGGGCGAGTTGGCCGGCACCCGCATCGCGAACCACAGGGAGCCGCCCGCCAGGACGGCGAGCGCGCCAACTGCGGTGAAGAGCCAACGCGCGGTCACGACCCCGACGCTTCGCGCTCGACCCACTCCAGGTACTCCGGCGCGCCGTCCACCGCCCAGGCGATGATTTCGGGCAGCTGGTAGGGATGGCGGCTGCGGATGGCTTCTTCCAGGCGCGGGTAACAGCTGCGCGTCGACTTGATCAGTACCGGATACTCGGTGGCTTGCTGGTCGCGTCCTTCCCAGCGGTAGAAGGAGGTGGCGGGCGCCAGAACGTTGGCGCAGGCCGCCAGTCTCATCTGCACCAATTCGCGGGCGAGATTGAAAGCGGACTCGGAGTCGGGTAGGTTTGTCAGTACGGCGATCACGGCCACGTAGGCGCTCCCGCGGCGGAGCCCGCGAAATTCAACGGATGGAGATCAGGTGCGGATTGTTCTGATTGGGATTTTACTGGGTTTCCCCCTGCTCGAAGCGGTGGTGCTGGTGCGGCTGAGCGAGACCCATGGATGGTGGGTGCTCGCCTGGGTGGTCCTCGCCGCCTGCGCGGGCATGGCCCTCATCAAGGAAGCCCGCTTCGCCATGCTGGCGCGGCTCGCCGCGGGTTTCGCCCAGGGCCGTTTCGCCATCACGGCGCTCACCGATAGCGCGCGCACCGTGGTCGCCGGGATCCTCCTGATCTTTCCCGGGGTGTGCTCCGACCTGATCGCGCTCACGCTGCTGTTGTGGCCGAGCCCGCGGGTGGCGGTCGAATCGTCGGTCCGCCGGCGCTCCAACGGGACGCTGATCGAGGGCGATTTCCGCCGCACGCGATAGATATCCCGCAATTGCCCGAATCTCCCGCGACCGGCCATCTGGTACGGCTCGAGCCCAGCGGCCACACATTCGAAGTCCGGTCGGGGGAGACGCTCCTGGAGGCGGCCCTGCGCCAGGGCATCGGGCTGCCCTACGGCTGCCGCAACGGGGCGTGCGGTGCCTGCAAGGGCGTGCTGCGCTCCGGCAGCCTCGCCTACGGCGAATACCAGGAACGCGCGCTGCACGATGCCGAGAAGGCGGCGGGCAAGGCGCTCACCTGCTGCACCACCGCGCTCACCGACATCGTCTTCGAGGTACGCGAGCTTTCCGGTGCGAAGGATCTCACGATACGCACGCTTCCATGCCGCGTCGAGAAGGTCGAGCGGCCCGCCGAGGACGTTGCCATCATCTCGCTCAAGCTGCCCGCGGGCGAGCGCCTGCAGTTCCTCGCGGGCCAGTACATCGACATCCTCATGAAGGATGGCAAGCGCCGCAGCTTCTCGATGGCCAGCGCGCCCCACGACGACGCTTTCCTGCAATTGCACGTGCGCAAAACCCCCGGGGGCGCGTTCTCGAAGTATGTGTTCGAGGAGATGCGCGAGCGAGCGATCCTGCGCTTCGAAGGGCCGCTGGGGACCTTCTACCTGCGCGAGGATTCGGACAAGCCGATGATCTTCGTCGCCGGCGGCACCGGGTTTGCGCCGATCAAGGCGCAGATCGAGCACCTCCTCCATCACGGCGACGACCGGCCGGTGGTGCTCTATTGGGGGGTTCGTTCGCGCAGCGATCTGTACCTTCCGGAGCTGCCGGCGCGGTGGCAGGCCGAGAGCCCCTCGTTTTCGTACGTTCCGGTCCTCTCCGACCCGCTGCCGGGGGACGAGTGGCCGGGCCGCACCGGCTTCGTCCACCAGGCGGTCCTCGACGATTTCGCCGATCTCTCGGGCTACCAGGTCTATGCGTGCGGCGCTCCCGGAATGACCGATATCGCGAAACAGACCTTCGTCGAGCAGCGCCGGTTGCTCGCGGACGAGTTCTATTGCGACGCCTTCACCCCGTCGGTCGACCCGAAGAAGTGACGCGCCGTTAGAGCTTGATCGGTGTGTCATCCCCGGGTCGCCGGGGATCCAATCTCCCCGCCTCCCGGTCCCGAAGCACCTTTCTCATCACCTTCCCGGTGGTCGTCATCGGCAGCTCGGCCACGAACTCGATGTCGCGCGGCTGCTGGTAGGCGGCAAGGTGCTGCTTCACATGGCTGCGGATCGACTCCTTGAGCGTCTCGCTGGCGGCGTGCCCGGGCGCGAGCAGCACGAATGCCTTGATCAATGCGCCGCGGGTTTCGTCGGGCGAGGGCACTACCGCGCAATTGGCCACGGCGGCGTGCTTCATCAGGCAGTTCTCGATCTCGGAAGGGCCGATGCGGTAGCCGGCGCTCTTGAACATGTCGTCGGTGCGTCCCTGGTACCAGAGGTAGCCATCCGCGTCCCACGCGGCCTGGTCGCCGGTACGGCACCATTGGCCCGAGTATTTCTTCGCCGTCGCCGCGTCGTTGCGCCAGTAGCCCAGGAAGAACACCGGGTCGGGCGTGCCGTCGATCCAGGTGCGCGCCACCGCGACATCGCCGACTTCGCCCGGGGGAAGCTCGCCGCCCGCCTCGTCGAGCACCGCGATGCGGTGGCCCGGATACGGCCGCCCCATGGAGCCGGGCTTGACCGGCCACACGCGGTGCGAGTTGCCGACGATGTAGTTCATCTCGGTCTGGCCGAAGATCTCGTTCACCGTGACGCCGAGCTCCGCGCGTGCCCAGTCGAAGACCGCCGCGCCCACCGGTTCGCCGCCGCTCATCAGCGAGCGCAGCCGCAGGTCGTAGCGCGAGCGGGGGTGCGGCACGGCCTTCATCATCATCTTGAGCGCGGTGGGAAAGAGGAACGCGTTGCGTACCGCGTATTTCTCGAGAAGGTAGAACGCGCGCTCGGGATCGAAGCGGCCGCGGTAGCCGAGGATCGCGCGGCCGTGATAAAGCGTGGGCATCAGCGCGTCCCACAGTCCCCCGGTCCACGCCCAATCGGCGGGAGACCAGAAGAGGTCGCCTTCCTGTGGAAACCCGTCGTGCGAGTACTCGAAGCCCGGCAGGTTGCCGATGAGCGCGCAGTGCGGCAGCAGGGCACCTTTCGGCGGCCCCGTCGTCCCGCTGGTGTAGATGATGGCCGCGGCATCGATTGCGCGCGTGGCCGGCGGATCGAAGCTGCGCGCGGCCCCGGCGAGCGTCGCGGCCCAGTCGAGCAGTCCGGGCCCGCGTGCCCCGGCAACACCGATCACGTGAGCGAGCTCCGGCAGGCGCGCGCGCACCGGCTCGAGGTTCGCCGCGCTCACCGGATCCACCACCGCGACGCGGGCGCCGCTGTCGGCCAGCCGGTACTCGAGCGCTTCGGGCCCGAAGAGGAACGACAGCGGCACCGCGATCGCGCCCATCTGGAAGCAAGCGAGGTAGGTCACGATCGTTTCGGGGCGTTGCGGAAGGATCAGCGCGACGCGGTCGCCGCGGCCCACGCCCAGGGACGCGAGCGCATTGGAGAGCCGGTTCGCGGCCTGCGACAGGTCCCAGTAGGTCAGCGCGCGCGTCTCGCCGGACTCGTCTTCCCAGTAGAGCGCGAGGCGATGGCGCTCGGTGGCCCAGCGGCGGCATGCCCATTGGGCAATGTTGAAATCCGCCGGCACGTCCCAGAGAAAGCCGTCGTAGGCTTCGCGATAGTTGTCCACGGCTTGCGGGTTCGCGGACCTAGCGGACCAGCGCGGCCTCGATGTCGGCGAATGTCTGCGCCACCTCCATCGTCTGCAGCTCGAGCCCCAGCCGCCGCGCCACTTCCGCGGCCGAGAAGAGGCCGCGCACGCGCCGCCCGCCATCCTCGGCGACCATGATGTGCTGGCGTCGCACCGCCTTGTGGGTGGCGACGATGTGGCCGACGCGCATCTGCGCCACGTCCTGCACCGGGATCGCCTCGAGCATCGAGGCGGGGGTCATCAGGTCCGAGACCTGGATCTCGGTGTGCGCCACGCCGCGCGACTGCATGAAGCGCATCGGCTTCTCACCCAGGAGGTCGGTCGCCGTGATGACGCCGACGATCGAGGCCTGGGCGTCGAGCACGAACAGCAGGCGCACGCCTCGCTGGATCATCTGCGTGTGGGCGCTCGACATCGCTTCTCCCGGGGTGGTGGTGGCCGCGGTGACCTCGCGCAGGTCGGTCATCACCGCGAACGCGGGATCGTCGAGGGCGACGCGGCCCCGGGAGTGAGGCGACGCGATGCGGGCGCCGGATGCCAGCGGTTCCAGGGTCAGGGCGGAATACTCGCGCATCTTCGCCTCCTCGGGTGAAAGCGGGGTTAGCCGGCAAGCTCCGCGCTGCGGCGGAAATGCAGCACTGCTTCCTGCGGCTTGCCGATCTGTTCCATCAGCGCGGCGAGCGTCATGTGGCCATCGTGCGTCGCCTCCAGGGCGAGGCTTGCCTCGATGTAGCTTTGCGCCTTGCCCCACAGGCCCTGGCGCATGCACAGCTTGCCGAGCGCCAGCAGCAGCGCCGGATCGCGGGCGTTGGCGCGAAGCCACTTCTCGGCGCGCTCGATCTGCGGGATCGCATCGGCGCCCGCGGCGTCGCCGTAGATCGCGACCAGGCTCGGATTCCATTCACGATCGAGGGCCTGCTCGATGATCGCCTGGGCCTCGGCATGGCCACCCAGGGCCAGGTGGTAACGCGCTGCGGTCGCGGCAACCGCGGCGTCGGTGCGCATCTCCGAGGGCATCTGTTTCCAGTAGGTTGCGAGCGCGCCCGCGTCCTGCGCCTTGCGGTTGAGGTTGCCCAGATGCGCCGCGCGCCGCGCGCCGGCGGCCTCGGCAGGGCCGATCCCGCCCAGCCGGGAGAGAGCGTTGATCGTCTCCAGCACGTCGTCCCAGTTGCGCAGCGCCTGCTCGGCCTGCAGCTTGAGCCGCAGCAGGCGCAGGTTGCGGCCATCGCGGGCCGACAGGTCCTTCAGGACGCCGAGGGCCTCCTCGTGCCTCCCCTGGGAGACCAGCAGGTCGGCGAGCGTGGTGAGGCGCGCTTGGTCGACATCCGGGGCCGAGCCCTTCGCATGGTTGAGGAACAACTCGCGCTCGTTGAAGCGCCCGAGCTCGTGGGCGCTGCGCGCGGCGATGATCGCGGCCACGCCCTTGGTCTCGTCGCCGGTGAGCGCCGCGGCCGCGCTCTTCTCCGCCGAGGCGTAGCGCCCCTGGAAGAAGGCGAGCAGCGCGTCGTTGAGCGACTGGCGCAGCCGCGAGTTGGTGCGTTCCGCGCGATAGGCGCGCACCCGCGCCGGGATGGCGACCAGGGTCGCCACCATTCGCGCGAGGAAGTAGAACGCAAAGTAGCCCGCGAGCACCAGGAACGCGAGCAGGTTGAGCGACAGCTCGATGCGCTGGTGGCCGGAGAAGATCACCACGTAGCCGGTGGAGTTGCGCGCAAGGAGCGCCACTCCGACGGCAATCGCGGCGAGGATGATCGACCAGATCGCGAGGCGCATCGTGGCCTAGCGCTTGTCGCGGCTCGCGCGCGCGGCACGCACCGCGGCGAGGCTCGCGTTGATGTCGGGCACGCCGATCGCAACCGGCGTATCGGAGATCTGCTTGAGGGCGGCCAGCGCCGTCGCCGTCGGGCGCGCCTTGGGATCGAAGTACCTGGCGATCCATGCCTGGGTCGCGCGCAGGTCGTCGCGGAAAGTCGATTCGTCGCGCGCGAGCAGTGACACGCGCGCCGCGAGCAGCCGCAGCTTGAGGTTCTCGCGCAGGAAATAGCTCTGCGCCGGGCTGAGCAGCATGGGTTCGGGGGAGTCGAGCTCGCGGATGCGCACCAGGCCCTTCATCTCCTCCCAGAAGTCGCGAGCGACCCGGGCGATGGCCTGCTCGTCGGCCGCGCGCACCCGGGTTGCGCGCGGCCCGGGCGGCGTCTCGGCGATCAGCAGCGGCAGCGTGTCGGTCTGCGCGATCAGCCCGTCGAGCTTTACCGCCAGGCCGACGGTGTCGACCTGCGGCATCGCCTTGAGGCGCTCCATGTCCTGGGTGATCGCCCGGCGCAGCGGCGTCGCGGCGAGCTTCTCGGCGCGCGCGAGCCGCTGGTCGGCGGCCTGCAGCGCGGCGAGGGCACCGCGTACGTTGCCTGCAAGCTGCAGCTGCTGGCTCGCGAGCACCAGCATCTGCTCGACCTCCGAGAGCAGCCGGTCGTCGGCGCTCCTCGAGAGCTCGCGATACATCTCCTCGAGTGCCACGCGCTGCTCCTGGGTGTCGGCGACGCGCGACTCGAGCTCGGCGACCCGAGCCTGCGCATCACGCAGTTGCGCCTGGGTCTGCGTGAGCGCAGTGCGCATGCCCTCGCCCGCGGCGCCCAGCTCGGCGAGGCGCCCTCCTGCAGTGGACTCGATGGCGCGTACCGACAGCCGGGTATCGATCGCAAGCCAAGCCGCGATCGCCGTGGCGAGCAGCGCCGCGGCCGCCAGCAGGCGCGCGCTGCGGTCGCCATTTCGGCGCACGCCAGGCCGTGGTTGCTGGGCCGGGGCGGCGAGCTGTGTCGGGGGCGAAGGCGTTTCGTTCATGTCGTGACCCGGAGCTGCGAAAGTGTGTTGGCGAATCCGTCCGCGCCGTGCGGGGCGATGAGGACCCGGGCGAAACGCCGCGCGTCGCGGTGCGCGGCCACCGCCTCGTGCGGCACTACCAGTGTGGTCGAAGCGAGATGCGCCTCCCCCGCCTCGCCCAGCATCGCGACGAAATTCTCCAGCGTTTCGCCGCTGAGCGCGCTGACCGCCTGCACCTGTCCCCGCCCCCAAGCCTCGAGCAGCGGGCGCGGATCCGAATCAGGGCGCACGCGCCGATAACACTCGGCGTAGTCGACGTGCGCGCCGCGCGCCTCGAGCACTTCCCTCAGCCGCTCGCGCCCGCCGGTTCCCCGGAAGATGACGAATTGCAGGCCGCGCACCGCCTGCAATTCGGGAAGTGCGAGAAGCGCATCGCTGTCGTGGCGCTCCCGGGGTGAGATCACCGCGTCGAAGCCCAGGTTCCTGAGCGCGTCGGCGGTCGCTTCCCCGACTGCGGCTACGCGCACCGCATCGGGCCAGGGCGCCCGCGCCCGCGCCGCGGGTATGCCCCGCTGCACCGCATGCGCGCTCACGAAGATGGCGAAGGCGACCTGCGGCAGCCGGGCGAGCGCGGCCTCGAGCTGCGCTGAAGGCGGCACGTCTTCGTTGGCGAGCGCCGGAAACACGATCGGCCGCGCGCCCTCGCGCGCCAGTGCGGCGGCGAGCGCCTCGGCGGGCTCGCGCGGTCGCGTGATCACCACGCCCAGGCCCGCGAGCCGCGGCGCGCTCATGCGACGCGGTCCCCGCGAGCGGGCTGCGCGAGGATGTCGAGAATCTCGCGTCCCCCGGCAGCGAGCAGGCGCTCGCCGAGCGCGGCGCCCAGCGCCTCGGCACGCCCCGTGTCCCCCTCGCCGTGCTCGCGCACGAAGCGGCTGCCGTCGGGCAGTCCGACGAAAGCGTCGAGCGACAGGCGATCGCCATGAACCTGCGCGAACGCACCCAGCGGGACATCGCAGCTGCCCTCGACCACCAGGCCGAGGGCGCGTTCGGCGCGCGCAGCGCAGTCGGTGTCCCGATCCTGGCAGGGCGCGAGAAGTTGCGCGAGCTCGGTGCGGTGGCGCAGGTACTCCACCGCGAGCACGCCCTGGCCGATGGCGGGAATCGAGTCGGGAAGGATCGCGCGGATGCGCGCCTCGAGCCCGAGGCGCCGCAAGCCCGCCGCGGCCAGGATGATGGCGTCGTACTCGCCGGCATCGAGCTTGGCCAGACGCGTAATGACGTTGCCGCGCAGCGCGCGCATTTCCAGTCCCGGGAAGGCGCGCCGCAGCTGGCACTCGCGCCGCAGGCTGGACGTGCCCACGCGCGCGCGCGCCGGCATCGCCGCGAGCGACTCGTAACGCGTTGAGACAAAGGCGTCGAGCGGCACCTCGCGCCGCCCGAACGTGGCGAGCGCGAACTGCGGCGGGATCACCATCGGCACGTCCTTCATCGAGTGCACCGCGATGTCGGCGCGGCCCTCGTCGAGCGCGACTTCGAGCTCCTTCACGAACAGGCCCTTGCCGCCGATCTGCGCGAGCGGCCGGTCGAGCACCCGGTCACCCTTGGTCGTCATGGGCACCATCTCGATCGCCAGGCCCGGGTGGCGGGCACGCAACTCGGCCGCGACCAGGCGCGTCTGGGCGAGCGCCAGCTGGCTTTCGCGCGTGGCGATGCGAAGGATCGAAAGGGTCGCGGCCATGGGACTTGGAAGCGTACACCAGCCGATTGCTACACTCGACCCATGTTCGACTGGAGCGGCGAGTCCGGGCTCGCGGCGCTGTTTGCCGCGGCGTTCGCGCTCGCCACCCTCGACAACACCCTCGGGGGCCTCACGACCTATGGGATCGGCCGGTTGCTGCCCGTGCGCGCGCTGCCTGCGCCCCGCCTGGTGGCGGCGGTGCGGAAATACCGGCGCGTTCGCGTTGCTTCTCTCCTGGGTGCCGCTGGTAGGCGACGGGCTGTGTGCTGCCGCCGGCTGGCTACGCGTGCCCCTGTGGACGGCGACGGTCGCAATGGCCGCGGGCAAGGCGGCGCGTTACCTCGCGGTGACGCAAGCGGTCGCGATCCTCTAGCCGGGCGGCAAGACCGATTGCTGCGGTGCGGTAAGATTTGTGGCTCGCCGCAACTCCCCCGCCCGCGCGGCATCGAACCCTCATGACCGCCCGACTTCGCGAGATTCCCTACAACTACACGTCGTTTTCCGATCGCGAGATCGTGATCCGCCTCCTGGGCGAGCCTGCCTGGCAGGCCCTTGACCACCTGCGTGCGCAGCGCGTGACCGGCCGCTCGGCGCGGATGCTCTACGAGGTCCTGGGCGACATCTGGGTGGTGCGCCGCAACCCGTACCTGCAGGATGACCTGCTCGACAGCCCGCGGCGCCTCGGTTTGCTGGTCGATGCCATGCACCACCGGTTGAGCGAGATCGAGAAGCGACGCGGCGACAAGGGCGGCGCCGACGCTGATTCCGAGGTGGCGACGCTATTGGTCGCGGCACGCAAGGCGGTCGACGCGTTCGAGTCCGAGTTCGCCGAGACGCGCACCCTTCGCCGCCGCATCACCCGCCGGTTGGGGGCAATCACGCGCCGCGACAATATCCAGTTCGACGGCATGGCACGCGTTTCCCACGTGACCGACGCCACCGACTGGCGTGTCGAATATCCCTTCGTGGTGGTGAACCCCGACACCGAGGAGGAGTGCGCCCCGATCGTGCGCGCGCTCATCGACCTCGGCCTCACCATCATTCCGCGCGGCGGCGGCACCGGCTATACCGGGGGTGCTATCCCGCTCGATCGCCTCAGCGCCGTGGTCAATACGGAGAAGCTCGAAGCGCTCGGGGCCATCGAGAGCCGCGTGCTTCCCGGCCTGTCGGAGCCCTGCCCGGTGATCCGCTGCGGCGCCGGTGTGGTGACCAAGCGCGTGATGGAGGCGGCCGAGGAAGCGGGCCTGGTCTTCGCCGTCGATCCGACCGCTGCCGACGCGTCGTGCCTCGGCGGCAACGTTGCCATGAACGCCGGTGGCTCGAAGGCGGTGTTGTGGGGCACCGCGCTCGACAACCTCGCCTCGTGGCGCATGGTCACGCCCGACGCGGGCTGGCTCGAGGTCGAGCGCCTCGACCACAACCGCGGCCGCATCCACGATGCGCCGCTCGCCCGCTTTCGCCTGCGCCGCTTCGAGTCCGACGGCACCACCTTGAAAAGCGAGGAAACGCTCGAAGTCGAGGGCAAGCGGCTGCGCAAGGAGGGTCTCGGCAAGGACGTGACCGACAAGTTCCTCGCCGGCCTGCCGGGTGTGCAGAAGGAGGGCTGCGACGGCCTCATCACCTCGGCGACTTTCATCCTGCACCGCATGCCGCAGCACGTGCGCACCGTGTGCCTGGAGTTCTTCGGCGACGTGAAGAAGGCGGTGCCATCGATCGTCGAGATCAAGAATTACCTCGATGCGCATCCGAAGGCGATCCTCGCCGGCCTCGAGCACCTCGACGAGCGCTACGTGAAAGCCGTCGGCTACGCCACGAAGGCGAAGAGCCGCGGGCGCCCGCGCATGGTGCTCATCGGCGACATCGTCGGCGACGACGAGAATGCGGTCGCGCAGGCCGCCTCGCACGTGGTTCGGATCGCCAACGCCCGCGACGGCGAGGGCTTCGTCGCTGCGAGCGTGGAAGCCCGGAAGCGCTTCTGGCTCGACCGCGCGCGCACCGCGGCGATCGCGCGCCACACCAACG
>JANNKG010000350.1:0-10234 GCA_031396185.1 Burkholderiales bacterium
TGCTCGACGTGAACAACGTCTACGTGAATGCGATGAACCACGGATTCGATCCGCGAACTTTCATCGACGCGATTCCAGTGGGCGTGGTCCGCCAGATCCACCTTTCCGGACACACCGATGAAGGCGACCATCTGGTCGATACCCACGACGCGCCGGTTTCCGTTCCGGTATGGGACCTCTACGAACGTGCGGTCGAGCGCTTTGGCGCGGTGCCTGCGATGATTGAACGCGATGACCACATTCCGCCCCTTGCCGAGCTGCTCGACGAGCTTCAGATAGCGCGCGTGCGCGCGGCACAAGCGTTGACCCGGCGATCAGGCCATGCCATCGCTGCTTGACGAGCAGCGCGCCTTGCAGGCGGCCATCCTGGCCCAGGAGGAGTACGCGCCCCTGCTCGAGCGTTCGTTTTCCCCGCGGTTGGCGATCTATCGCCATGCCTATCGCGCGCGCCTCGCGGGGGCGCTGCGGCTCAACTATCCGATGCTCGCGACGCTGGTGGGGCCCGAGGCTTTCGATCGCATCGCGCAGGACTATGCGCAGGCGAACCCCTCGCGCAATTTCTCGATTCGCTGGCACGGGGCCGATCTGGCCACAACTCTCCCGGATGGGCCGCTCGCGCATCTCGCTCGCATGGAGTGGGCGCTCGCGGCGGCCTTCGATGCGGCGGACGGTCCCGCCCTCGAGAAGGATGGCCTTGCCCGGGTGCCTGTTGACGAGTGGCCCGACCTCCCGCTGGGGCTTCATCCCTCGGTGCGCGTGGTCTCGATGGGCTGGGCAGTCGAAGCGCAGTGGGAAGCGCTGCGCGACGAGGTTGCACTGCCGCCTCCGCCCGAGGCGAATGCCCACGCCTTGCTCGCCTGGCGCAAGCAATTGCAGGCCCACTGGCGAATCGCCTCCCTGGAGGAGGGGCGTGCCCTCCTGGCTCTCAGTGCTCGCGGCACGCTGCAGCGTGTTTGCGAAACCCTGGGCGAGGAGGACGCCGCTCAAGTCGGCGCATGGTTCGCAACCTGGGTTCACGAAGGCATGCTGGTCGCCGTCGAGCCGCCGCGTCCGTGACCCCCTTCATCGGTCGTTCCGCCGCGCACTTCGACCAGGTGGTGCGCGCCTACACCTCCGAGCTTTTCCATTTCGCGCTGTGGCTTGCCCGCGACCGCCACCGCGCCGAGGACATCCTGCAGGAAGCGCTGACGCGTGCCTGGCGCAACTGGACGAGCGTCAAGGATGAGGCCGCGCGGCGCAGCTGGATGTACGCCATCGTGCGCAACGAGTTTTATCGCGGTGCGCGCAAAGGCGCGCTCGAGGAGTTGGAGATCGACGACGAGGCGCTGGCTCAGGTTCCCGACGAGCGCGATTTCACCCGCGGGCTGGAGCTGCGCCAGATCCTCGAGCGGCTGCCGGCGCGCTCGCTCGAGCCGCTGGTTCTGCAGAACCTCGCTGGGCTTTCCTGCGAGGAGGTGGCGCAGGTTCTGGGAATCAGCGTCGGCGCCACCATGACCCGCATCAGCCGTGCGCGCGGTGCGCTGCGCGAGATGATGCGTGATGACGAAAATGGCGCGGGTCGTGCCAGCAAGGAGATAACGGAATGAACGAGCTCGACGCACGACGCGGCCTGCTGGGCGATCCGCGCCGCCTGTCCCCGGAGCTGCAGGCCGAGGTCGATGCCACGCCGCGCCTGGCCGCTTTTCGCGACGAGCTGTTGCGCACCGACGACGAGATGAGCCGGCTGCTGACGCGCGTTGAAGTGCCTAGCGGTCTCGCCGATCGCATCGTGCTGCGGGCGCGTTATCGCGATCGATCGCGCTGGGGGCTAGCGCTTGCCGCCACGGTGGTTGCGGTTGCCATCGCGGTGCCCGCCTATTGGGGTACTCGCGGCACCGCGTTCGAGCGAGAGATGCTCGAGCACGTCGTCGCGAGCGCGGACGAGCTTCGCGACGATGGCGGCGTCGAGCCGGCGGTGCTGCGAGCGTCGGTCGCCACGTTGGGCGTGGAGGTTCGCGATGCGGGCTATCGCATTCGCCACCTCGCCAACTGCATCGTCGCGGGTCGCGAAGGCCGGCACTTTACCGTCGACGGCCCGAATGGCGTGGTGTCGTTCGTGGTGCTGCCCGGCGTCTCAGGGGGCAGTGCGGAGTTGCTGACGCTTGGCGGATTGCGTGGGGTATTCATGAAGCGCTCGGGCGCCACCATTGGTGTGTTCGCACAGGGCGCCACTGATCGCGCCGAGCTTGAAAAAGTGATGCTGCAGGTCATCGCCTAGGGCGCGCCGTATAATCGCGCCTCTCACACCCGGGAGAGGGCAGATGGCCGCGAAAACCGAGAAAAAGACCGACAAGAAATCCGGCCGGATCCCGGCGACGCTCATCCCCGGGGACGGCATCGGCCCCGAGGTTTCGGATGCGACCCTGGCGGTGCTGGAAGCCGTCGGCGCGCCATTCGTCTGGGAAACCCATGTTGCCGGCGTGGCCGGGGTCAAGTCCTCGGGGGATCCGCTTCCGCCGGCGACCCTCGAGAGCATTCGCAAGACCCGCCTCGCGCTGAAGGGCCCGCTTGCCACCCCGGTGGGCGGCGGCTTCCGCTCCTCCAACGTGCGCCTGCGCGAGGAGTTCCAGCTCTACGCGAACCTGCGCCCCGCCCGTACGCTCATTCCCGGCGGACGCTACGAGAACATCGACCTGGTGCTGATCCGCGAAAACCTCGAGGGCCTGTATGTCGGCTTCGAGCACTACATCCCGATCGGTGACGACCCGCACGCGGTGGCGCTCGCCTCGGGGGTGAACACCCGCGCGGGGGGCCGGCGCATCAATGAGTTCGCGTTCGACTATGCCGCCACGCACGGCCGCAAGAAGGTGACCCTGGTGCACAAGGCCAACGTGCTGAAAGCGCTGACGGGGTTGTTTCTCGAAACCGGCAGGGAGGTCGCGAAACGCTACGAGGGCCGCATTGCCTGCGACGACCGGATCATCGACGCCTGCGCCATGCAGCTGGTGATGAACCCGTACCAGTTCGACGTGATCGTCACCACCAACCTGTTCGGCGACATCCTCTCGGACCTGAACGCCGGCCTTGTCGGCGGCCTCGGGATGGCGCCCGCCGGCAACATCGGCGCGGACGCGGCCATCTTCGAGGCGGTGCACGGCTCCGCTCCCGATATCGCCGGAAAGGGCGTCGCCAACCCGCTCGCCCTCATGCTTTCCGCCGCGATGATGCTCGACCACGTGGGCCATCGCGACAAGGCCACCCGCTTGCGCAAAGCGATCGACGACGTGCTCTTGAAGGACAAGGTCCGGACCGGTGACCTGGGTGGGAAGGCCAACACCAAGGCCTTCACCAAGGCCATCGTCAGCCGCCTCGGCTGACCGCGATGCGCTCCAAGCTCTTCGTTCCCGGATCCCGGCCCGAGTTGTTCGCCAAGGCGATGGCGGGCGAGGCGGACGCGCTGTCGTTCGACCTCGAGGACTCGGTGGACGAAGCGCGCAAGGGGCAGGCGCGCGACGACCTCGCGAAGTTCCTGCGCACGCTGCCGCCGAACTGCGGCAAGGTGATCATCGTCCGGGTCAATGGCCTGGATACCGAGCATTTCGAGCGCGACCTCGAGGCGATCGTGGGCTCGAACGTCGACATGGTGAACCTTCCCAAGCCCGAGTCGCCCGAGGATGTGCGCGCGTGCGCCGCCGCCATGGCGAAGGCGGAGCGCAGGGTCAAGGCGGACCCGATCGACATCCTGCCCAACATCGAATCGCCACGCGCGCTGCGCCTCGCCGCGGAAATCGCCACCGCGAGCCCGCGTGTGGTGGGCCTGCAGGCGGGCTGGGGCGACCTGATCGAGCCGCTCGACATCGACCGCTACAACCCTCCCGTGATCGAGGCGATCCAGTTGCAGATCCGCATCGCCGCCGGGGAGGCGGGCGTGTGGGCGTACGACGGGGCTTTCGCGAACATCGGGGATCCCGAAGGCTACCAGCGCGAGGCCGAAGGCGCGCGCCGCCTCGGATATCTCGGCAAGAGCGCGATCCACCCGACCCAGGTGCCGATCGCCAACGCGGTGTTCCGGCCCACCGACGCCGAGATTGCCCATTCTCTGAAAGTGATCGAGGCGTCGGAGGCCGCCGCCTCCCGGGGCGTTGGCGCCTACACGGTCAACGGAAAGATGGTCGACGCGCCGTTCGTGAGAAGGGCGGAGTCGATCCTGGAGCGGGCAAGGAAACTCGGATTGATCGCGCAGGAAAGGAGAATTGAATGAGGTGGATGGTCGCATCGATCGTGGCGCTGTGGGTGGCGGTTCCGGCGTTCGCGCAGCAGAAGTTCCCGAACAAGCCGGTGACGATGGTGGTGCCTTATCCCCCCGGCGGATCGAATGACACCTTCGCGCGCGAGCTCGGCAAGCGCCTCTCCGATGTCTGGAAGGTCCCGGTCATCATCGAGAACCGCGCCGGCGCAGGCGGCACCATCGGTGCGGCAACGGTTTCGAAAGCCGCGCCCGACGGCTACACGCTGTGCCTGCTCTCATCGTCGTTCACCACCAACGCCGCGATCCAGCCGAACCTGCCCTTCGATCCGGTGGGCGGGTTTACGCCGGTGGGAATGGTCGCCAAGGGGCCGATGCTGCTCACGGTCGCGAACCACGTCCAGGCCAGGACCACGCTCGAGCTCTTCGACCTCGCGCGCAGAAACCCCGGCAAGCTGAACTTCGCCTCCTCGGGGCAGGGCAGCACCAATCACTTCGCCACCGAGCTGATGATGGATGCGGCGCAGATCAAGATGACCCATGTGCCGTACAAGGGCATGGGCCCCGCCGTCACCGACATTCTCGGCGGGCACGTCGACGTGCTGGTTGCGAGCGCGCCCTCGATCTACCAGCACGTGAAGGCGGGCAAGTTGCGCGGCATCGGCGTCACGAGCAAGGGGCCGTCGAGCGTCGTTCCGGACCTGCCGCCGGTTGCCTCGATGGGCTTGCCGGGCTACAGCTTCGAGCTCTGGTGGGGCGTGCTTGCGCCGCCCAAGACGCCGCCCGAGATCATCGCGCAGGTGAATGCCGACATGAACCGGATCCTCACGTCGCCGGAGATCAAGGAAGTGTTCCTGCGCGAAGGCGCCGAGCCCGCAACCATGACCCCCGCGCAGTTCGCCAAAACCATCCAGGACGAGATCGAGGGTTGGAAGAAGGTCGCGAAGGACGCCAACATCAAGGCCGAGTAGGCAGACCTTCTCGCACGGCAGAGGGATGAAAGCATGTTGAAGCACCGCGACTACATCGGCCCCGGGCGCGGCACGCTCGACGGCGTGCGCGTGCTCGACCTGTCGCGGCTGGTGGCGGGCAACACGCTCACCGGCGTGCTGGCGGACTTTGGCGCCGAGGTGATCAAGGTCGAGCCCGAGGCGGGCGACACGCTGCGCGCGTGGCGCACCGAGGACGTGCAAGTCAACTGGAAGCTCTACGCGCGCAACAAGAAGAGCCTCGCGCTGGAGCTGCGCAACGCCGAGGCGAAGGCGCTGCTGCTGAAGCTCGCCGCCAAAGCCGACGTCTTCGTAGAGAGCTTCCGCCCCGACACCCTCGAGCAGATGGGCCTGGGCCCCGAGGTGCTGCTCGCGGGCAACCCGAAGCTCGTGATCATTCGCATCTCGGGTTGGGGGCAGACCGGGCCCTATCGCCGCCGGCCCGGTTTCGGCACGCTGGTCGAGGGCATCTCCGGGTTCGCGTCGTTCAATGGCTTCGCCGATCGCGAGCCGGTGCTGCCGCCGATCTACATGGCGGATTCGTACGCCGGCCTCTATGGCGCGATCGGCGCGATGATCGCGCTGCGGGAGGTCGAGGTGAACGGCGGCAAGGGGCAGGTGATCGACCTGCCGCTTCTCGATCCGCTGTTCCACGTCCTGGGTCCGCAGGCGGCATCGTATCGCCTCACCGGCAAGGTCAAGCCGCGCACCGGCAGCCGCTCGACCAACTCCGCGCCGCGCAACGCCTACCGGACCAGCGATGGGAAACACGTGGCGCTTTCGGCCTCCACGCAGAAGATGGCCGAGCGCGTGTTCGCCTCGATCGGGCGAGCCGACCTGGTCGACAATCCGCGCTACCGGACCAACGCCCAGCGCGTAAAGAACGCCGAAGAGCTGGACGCAATCATCGGCGCTTTCGTGGCTGGCAAGACCCAGGCCGAGAACGTCGCCTTCTTCGAGAAGGCGGAAGTGACCATCGGGCCGATATACGACATCGCGCAGATCCTCGAGGACCCGCACTTCATCGACCGTGAGGTGCTGGCCGAGTATCCGGATCCCGACATGGGATCGTTTCCGATGCACCACGTGGTGCCGCGCCTCCTGGGTACGCCGGGATCGGTGAGGACACACGCGCCGCGCCTCGGGCAGCACAATCGCGAGCTGCTGGCGGAGGTGGGTGTCGATGCGGCGAGCTACGCGAAGATGCTCGAGGCCGGCGCTGCGTATGAGCAGGGCGCCAGCCCCGCGGGCACCCGGGCAGGGCCCGAAACGGACGGTTGAGTTTTGCACGCCGTCCCGAATTCTGCAGGGACTTCCGCACCGCGCTTCAAGGCGCCCGCCCACGCGTGTGACAGCCACCTCCACGTCTACGACCCACGTTTCCCGATGGCCTGGCCGGATCTGCGCGCCACGCCGAATGCGTCGGTCGCGGAGTATCGCCTCCTGCAGAGGCGCATCGGCACCACGCGTGCGATCGTCGTGCAGCCCGCGGCCTACGGCATCGACAACCGCGGCATCGTGGCCGCAGTCGAGGAGCTGGGCCTCGCCAACGCGCGAGCGGTCGCGGTACTTCATCCGAAGGTGACCGATGCGGAGCTCGCCGCATTGCACGCCGGCGGCGTGCGCGGGCTGCGCTTTACCCAGCACGACCCCGCAACCGCGGTGACCTCGGCCGAGATGATTGAGCCGCTGGCGCGGCGCATCCAGGAATTCGGCTGGCATACGCAGCTTCACCTGCGCGGCGCCCAACTGGTGGAGATGGCGTCGCTTATCGAACGATTGCCCGGGACGCTCGTGATCGACCACATGGGCCGCTTGCCGCATCCCGAAGGCACGAGCCACGCGGCCTTCAAGGTCGTGGCGCGCTTGCTGGAGAGCGGGCGTGCCTGGGTCAAGCTCTCCGGGCCGTATCTCGATACGAGGGTGGGGGCGCCGCGCTATTCCGATGCGACCCGCGTCGCGCGCGAGTGGGTGACCCTCGCGCCCGATCGCGTCGTGTGGGGCAGCGACTGGCCTCATCCCACCGAGCGCGAGGCCAAGCCCGATGATGCGGTCCTGTTCGACCTGCTGCAGGAATGGGCGCCCGACGAGGCGAGCCGCCGGCGGATCCTGGTCGACAACCCTGCCGCCCTGTACGGTTTTAACTTAGGATAGCGCTGCACCATTCACACGGGAGCCAAAAAACATGAAGAGAACAGCGCTGATGCCTGTCGTTGCCACCGCCATCCTGCTCGCCGGCTGCGCCCATACCGGTGGTCCCCGCGTCACCCACTGCCTCACGGACAACTGCACGGTGACCGTGAAAGTGGACAGCTGCACTTCGATCACCGCGACGCCCGACTGGCTCGAGTTCGCTCCGGGCGCGAAGGGCGACATCGAATGGAATCTCGACGCCGCGGCAAATTGGGAATTCACCGCCCGCGGAATCGAGTTCAAGGACCCGGCCAATCCTGAATTCGACACCCGGCGCCCCGGAGCCAAGAAGTTCAAGTGGAAGAACAAGCACACCCGTGCGGGAGAGCATCGCTACAACATCTTCGTGACACCCGACGGCGGGAAGACGACTTGCAAGCTCGACCCCACCATCATGAACCGCTAGCCGGCTCCTTCACCAACCAAGTGCGCGCCTCTCGCAGCGCCTCCGCATACGAGAGCGCGCGCCCGCCGGCTTCGGCCGAATCGAAGCCGTGGCCCAGCGTCCTGCGCGCCGTGGCCACCCACGGCGCGAGGAAAGCCTCGTCGGCCGGATCGCGGTGGATGCCAGTCTGGGCTGCCTGCGCTTCGGCCATTCCGTAGAACCGGGCCGCGCACCCCCACTCGCCGCGCAGCCCCGAGAGCCCGGCACACACCTCGAGCACGCTCTGGCCCGCGGGCTTCGACCCGGTCGCATCGACGATTGCGAGAGCCTCGGTGAGCATCATGGAAGCGCGGTCGGCAAGCTTGCGCTCGACCGAGGTCATGGCGAGATTCAGCAGGCCGATGGCGATGCTTTCGCGGTCCTCGAGGCCGCGCGCCAGGTCGATCACGTGCTCGAACAAGGGCTCGGCGGCGTTGAAGTCGCCCTCGACGCGGTGCAGCTGCGCCATGGCGTTCACCGCGGCGGCGATGTTGCGCGGGTCCTCGAGCTCGCGCGCGCGCACCAGCGCTTCCTCGAGATGGGCTCTGGCCGCCTTCAAGTCCCCCTGGCCAAGGCACGCCATGCCGAGGGGTTGCAGCGCGGACCCGGACACCCGCTTGTCGCCGATTTCGCGTGCGATGGCGATGCTTTCCTCGAGGTGCTGGCGGGACTCGCGATACAGGCCCATGAAGTAGCCCGTCTGGCCCGCGTCGAATAGCGCGCTGCATCGGGCCTGGCTGCGCGCCGGCGATCGCGAGAGGGCCTCGACCATGAGTCCGTAGGCCAGTCCCAGGAGCCCACGGCTCAGCCAGTAGTACTTGATCGACGAAACCAGCCGCAGCCCCAGCTCCTCGCCGTCTTTAGCGCGGTCGCACCATGAATGAGCGCCGAGCAGGTTCTCGCGTTCCTGGTCGAGGCTTGCGAGCCATTGCGCCTGGTGCGGTCCTACCAGCTCCGAACGCGCCTTGCCGGCGAGGTCCAGGTAGAAACGCAAGTGTCGGTCGCGGGTCTCGGCGGCCTCGCCCGATTCCTCGAGCTGTTCGAGCGCGTACTGCCGCACCGTTTCGAGCAGGTGATAGCGTTCGCCGGCTGAATCCAGGGCGACCAGGGACTTCTCGACCAGGTGGGTGAGGATTTCCAGCACCTTGGGGGATTGCACATCTTCGAAATCCGCGCCCACGGCCTCGGCCGCCTCGAGCGGCCAGCCGCCCGCGAACACGGCGAGCCGGCGCAGCAGCGTGCGCTCGGGAATCGACAGCAGGTCGTAGCTCCAGTCGATCGACGCGCGCAGCGTCTGCTGGCGGGGGAGCGCCGTCTGGTCGCCGCCGGTGAGGAGGCGGACGCGGTCGTCGAGCCGCGACGCGATCTTTTCCACCGACCGCGCGCGCACGCGCGCCGCGGCGAGCTCGAGGGCGAGGGGGATGCCGTCGAGGCGGCGGCAGATCTCGACGAGGGTCTGCGCGTTCCCGGGCGTTGCCTCGAACGACGAGCTCGCCGCCATTGCGCGGTCCACGAAGAGCTCGATCGCCTGGGCTGATGCGAGGGCGGGCACCTGGTACATGCGCTCGCCGGCGACGTGCAACGGCTCGCGGCTGGTGGCGAGGATCTTCACGTGGGCGCCCGCCGTGAGGAATTGCTTCGCCAGGTCCGCGCAGGGGCGCAGCAGATGCTCGCAATTGTCGAGTAGCAGGAGCAGGCGCTTGTCCTTCACCGACTTCACCAGCGCCTCGATCACCGGGCGCCCGGCCTCTTCGGTGATACCGAGCGCGGACGCCACCGTCTGGGCCACGCGGCGCGCGTCGGAAAGCGGGGCGAGCTCCACCAGCCACACGCCGTCGGGATACTCACCGAGCATTTCCTCGGCCACGCGAAGCGCGAGTCGCGTCTTGCCGGTACCGCCGACGCTGGTGAGGGTGACCAAGCGCGCGTTGGCGAGAAGCAGGCGGATGTCGGCGATCTCGGTGTCGCGCCCGATGAAGCTGTTCAATGCCGCGGGCAAGTTGTTGTTGCGGGCGGTGGGCGCCTCTGGGGCCATCGCGCCAATGCCCTCGGGCACCAGCGTGAAGCGATAGCCGCGTCCGGGGACGGTCGCGACCGAGTGGGGCCCGAGCACCTTGCGCAGCGTCGAGACCTGCACCTGCAGGTTGTTCTCCTCGACCACGAGGCCCGGCCAGACGAGGTCCAGCAGCTCGCCCTTGGCGACCACGCGGTCGCGGTGGTCGATCAACGCCAGGAGCAGGTCGAAGGCGCGCGCGCCAACCGCCGCCGGCTGCCCCTTCACCAGCAGCTGGCGTTCGGCAGGCCGGACCTCGAAATGGCCGAACCGGTAGGTAGTCGCCACGTTGCCCTCTCGCGCCCGCGAAAAATTTCGAAGTGCCCCCGATGTTACCCGCGTCCCGGTTT
>JANNKG010000469.1:0-9540 GCA_031396185.1 Burkholderiales bacterium
CGGCATCGGGCGCCCCTCGACCTACGCATCGATCATCTCGACGCTGCAGAACCGCGAGTACGTCCTGCTCGACAAGAAGCGATTCACGCCGACCGATGTGGGCCGGATCGTCACCAAGTTCCTCACCGAGCATTTCGCGCACTGGGTGGACTACGAGTTCACCGCCAAGCTGGAGAACGAGCTCGACGACATTTCCAATGGCAAGGAGGAGTGGATTCCGGTGCTCGAGAGGTTCTGGAAGGACTTCTCCGCCCAGATCGAGGAGAAGGAGTCCGTGTCGCGCAAGGACGTGACCCAGGAGGCGATCGACGAAACCTGCCCGAAGTGCGGCAAGCACCAGCTCACCATCCGCCTGGGACGCCGCGGCCGCTTCATCGGCTGCCCCGGCTATCCCGAATGCGACTACACGCGAAACCTGGATGGCGCTGAAGGCGCGGAGCCCGCCAAGCGTGAAATCGGCACGGACCCGGTGTCGAACATGCTGGTTCAGCTGATGCAAGGCCCCTATGGTCCCTACGTGCAGCTCGGCGAGATGGAAGGCGAAAAGAAGCCCAAGCGCGTTTCGATACCGAAGAACGTCGCGCCTGATGCGGTCACGCTCGAAATCGCGCTGAAGCTACTCGCGCTGCCGCGCGACCTCGGCGCACATCCGGACAGCGGCAAGAAAGTCAATGCGGCGATCGGCCGCTTCGGTCCGTACGTGAGCCATGACGGCCAGTTCAAGTCGATCCCGAAGGACGAGAACGTGTTCGACATCGGGCTCGATCGCGCCGTGGCGCTGCTGAAGGAGCCCAAGGTATTCAGCGCCCGCGGCGCGCTCAAGGTGCTCGGCAAGCATCCCGGCGACAGCCAGCCGGTGGCGCTTTATTCGGGCAAATACGGTCCGTACGTGAAGCACGGCAAGGTGAACGCGACACTCCCCGACAAGGACATGATCGCCACGGTCACGCTGGAGGAAGCGCTCGAGTTGCTCGCGGCGAAATCGGGCAAGGGTGGCGGGAAGCGCGCCCCGAAGGCTTCCGCGAAGCCAGCCGCCAAGGCCGACACCAAAGCAAAGCGCAAGGCCGCCTGAGCCGCCGTGCGGCTAGGCCGTGCAGCAACGCGCCGGCGCGCTCGCGCCGATGCCTGGATCGGCCGGACGCAGGTCACAACCGGACGCTCCCTCACTGCGGCGCAACGGTCCGAACGCGATCTCGATCGGGCGCGCGCCGTCCCCGGACGGGAACAACCAGTGCTTCTCGGGGACCTCGACGTGGCAGCAGCGCACTGCGCGGCCCGGTCCGCCTTGGGCGACGTGGGCCCAGCCGCGCTCCCCTGCGGTTCGCGGCAGTGCGTCGAAGGCCGCGCGCGAGTACGCGTCGACTTCACGTACGTCGATGCCGATGTGGTCGAGGAAGGGCCGCGGGCGATCGCTGGCCGCGCGTTCGCGCAGATCGTCGGCCGACACCGGGATGTGCGAGAAGATGGCGTTGATTGCGCCCGGAAGCCGGTACTTCACGAAGCCGTCGCGCGCGTAGTCGAGCAGGGCGCCCGCCGCCTCGAAGCCGTCGCGCGCAAGCCGGCCGGTGTCCGCGACCTTCACGTGCAGGTGGATGGTCTCCGCGCGCTCCAGGCAAGCGCCGAGTGCTGCCTCGGCAATCACGCCGCGCACAAGCCCGATCTCCCAAGGGATGATGAGGCCCATCGACGCCAGCAGCTCGAAGGCACAACCGGCATCGGCGTTCTGGAATTGGCTCATGTTTTTCCTCCGTTCATGGGTGGAGCAGGCACGCGCCACGGTTGCACGTAAACCTCCCACCATCGCTTCGGCGGATCGCTGCCGGCGATGCCATAGCTCAGGCCCGGCTCCGGCGGCGCGTAGGTGCCGAAAAGGCGGTCCCAGATCATCAGCACCGCGCCCATGTTGCGGTCTGCATGACGCTGCGCGATGCTGTGGTGAATGCGATGGTTCGCGGGCGTGTTGAGCCACGGGTCCAGGGCGCGCAACGGCCCGATCGCTTCCGTGTGCAGCCAAGCCTGGTAGTGGAAGCAGGTCAGCTGGAAACCCAGCACCAGGATGGCCGGGAAGCCGAGCAGGGCCCAGGGCAGGTAGAAGGCGGGCGAGAGCGCATGGTTGAGGAACGAGACCCGGTAGGCCGTCGCCACGGTGTAAGCGGGCGAGCTGTGGTGCGCGGCATGATAGAGCCGCCAGAGAAAGCCCACGCGATGCGCGCAGCGATGCTCCCAGTAGTAGCTGAGATCGCAGGCGACGAACGCCGCGAGCACGGTCGCCACACCGACGTCGAGCCGCCAGGGCGCCACGGCCTGCGCAGCGAGGAAGATACCGGCCCAAACACCGCCCGCGAGCACGCTCACCAGCGCGTTGGGTGGAACGAGCGAGAGGCTGAGCACCATTTCCTTGCGGGTGGGCGGCGTGAGGCGCCCGCGCGCACGCAGCCATTTCCATTCCTCGCGCGCCATGAGGAGCCCGGCGGCGATGCAGAAGCCCACGGGAAGGCTCACCACGAAGGCTTCGATGGCGGTGGCGTTCACTTCAGTCGGCCGCGCCCGGCGCCACGCCCTCGAGCCGGGGGCGAGTGGCCCAGGAGTCGCCGGCGCGCTTGCGCGCGTTGTACTCGCAGAACGACGCGAGGTTGCCGCGGGTGTCGAGGATATGGTGGCAGCAGGCGGAGACGCGGTCCTGGTCGTAGCTGTAGCGGTCCATGAAAGGCTTGATCGCGATGCCGAAGACATCCCGCGGCCGCACGAAGCGTCGTCCGACCCATGCCGCCATCCGCGCGAGCGGTCCCGCCGCGCGGGTGCCGACGATGCCGCGCACCTCCTCGGCTCCAAGCTGCGTCTTGTACGCGACGCGTCCCATCACGCGCTCCAGGTCCACGTGCCTTGCCAGGTTGAAGAAGAAGCCGAAGCGCCGCACGAAGAGCGTGACCCAGCCGCAGTTCGGATGGCTGCAGGGTATCGGCATGAAATCGCTCGCACGCGTCGAGCGCGAAAGGCCTGCGGCCGCGCCCTTCACGGCGTCGGAGAGTGTCGCGCGGTGCATGGGATCGTTGGCGATCTCGTAGCGGCCCGAGAAGAACGCCGGCTGCAGCGCGACCAGGCGCACGTTGCGGTGCTTTACGCCCTGGCGGACCACCCAGGCGATCTCGCGCTCGTTCACGCCCGCCGCGAGGGTCATCGTGAGCTGCATGGGGACGTCCAGGCGCTCCAGGCGGGCGAGCAGGCGCTCGCGCACGCGCTCGGGTTTCGAGCGGCGAAGCGTGGTGTTGGCGACCGCGTCGGAGCCGTCGAACTGCAGCAGCACCAGCAGCTTCGCGCGGTAAGGCATGAGGCGCTCGGCCATACCGGGCTTGTCGAACGCGATGCCGTTGGTCGGCAGGTAGATCTTGGCGATGCGCGGCTCGGCGTGCAGGAAGTCGAGCATCTCCCAGAACTGCGGATGCATCGCGGCCTCGCCCCCCGTGACCTGCACGGAGTCGAGCCCGCCCTTCATCGCGACCAGCTCGGTGATCGAGCGGCGGAAGTCCCCGAGCGGCATGAGCCGGTCGCCTTTCGCGTCGGCGTAGCACACGCGACAGGCAAGGTTGCACGCGTCGGTAATCTCCACCAGCACGGTGCAGGACTTATTGCCGCGCTGGTCAGTGAGGTCCGCCGGGCCCTCGGTCTCGGCGGACGCGGTACAGCCCGAGTCCGCGCCGCAGCAGCCGGAGTCGTAGGCGGGGACATGGTCGAGCCTCGTGGTGTCGTATGCGCGCCCCCAGCGGTCCTTGGTGGATAGCTTGTAGTAGCGTTCGTCGTTCTCGATCACCGCGCGCGACGGGCCGTGCACGGCGCAGCGCTTGGCCATCAGCACGCGCCCCTGGTCGACGTAGACGGCGGCGGTGACGTGCTCGAGGCATTCCGGACAGAGGCTCAGCGTCGTCTTGAGGACGGCGCTTTCAGTCGGCAGGGCGAATCGGGCGCGCACGTCTTCGGCACCGAGGGACTTCAACGGCCGGGCGAGGGCCACGAGGCGCGCCTCGAGCGACTGCGCGGGGCCGGGGTTGCCGACACGCACGGCGACGGGGAATGGCCTAGCCATGGAGTGTTCCTCCCTGAAGGAGCGCCGCACAGGCATACAGCGCCCGGCTGGCGGAACCGAATCGTTTGCCCTCTTCGGACAGCAAGCGCTTCAACTCCCGCGCCGAGAATTCCCGATTCGCGCTCGACTCCGCGCGGCGGTGGACCGCGAGCACCCTACGGGCGACCGCGGCGGGCACGAGCCCGAAGAGCGCTTCGCGCGTATAAGCCGCATGGGAGCGCTCGTCCTCGAGAATCACTTGCACGGCCTTGGCCGAGTACGGGCTCTCGGAGTGCGCGCAGGCCTCGGCGTGATACTCGAGCGACTGCGCCACACGGGACTCGAGGTAGTGCAGGTGTGCGAGGAAGTGCGCGAGCGTCAGGCGCCTGCGATCGGCGGGCGCCGCGAGTGCCGGCGAGGGGGTGTGCCTGCGGATCACCGTGTTGTAAACGTCCTGCATCGGCAACTCGGTCACCGGCTGCGCGAGCTCACGGATCGCCTTGATATAGAGGGCGACATGCTTGTCCTCGTCGCGCAGGTGTTGCCGCATGCGGCGCTCCAGCGCAGCGTCCTCCACTGCGGCCATCGGGAAGTAGTCCTGCACACGGTGCGGATACTGCTCGCCATTGAGGTACAGGTTCAGCACCCGGCCATGGAGCACCGGGTCGGCGACGATGTCGCGGTGCAGGCGGCGCTTGATGCCGTGGGCGATGCGCATCGGTCAGCGCACCGGGTTACAGGCGCAGGACACCAGCGTCGCCAGCAGCAGCCCACCCGCGATGAGGAACAGGATCCTGCCGACGACCTCGCCGCGCCGCGGCGTTGGGGAGGCGTTGTTCATTTATTCGCCAGAAGCAACAGGCAGGCGCCGAAGAAGAGCACCGAAAGGACGATGCCGCCGATCACCAGGAGTGTGATCACCTTCGCGATCTTCGTAGCTAGCGCCCAGCCCTTCTTGGGCTCGGGATTGTCGATACTCATGTGACGGCTCCTTTCGCGGGGCTCCATCGGTTCCACGACTCGGGCTGCCGGCGGCTGCGCAGGTAGATCGCCGTGGTGCCGGCCAGGATCATCGCGAGCGACATCCACTGGTAGGCGGACAGGCCGCCAAAGGGCTTCGCGGTGTCGCGGATGAACTCGGTGGCGAAGCGGAAGGCGCCGTAGCTTGCGAGATACAGGGCGAAGAGCCGGCCGAACAGGATCTTGCGGCGCCAGAGCACGAGGAGCGCGTAGCCCGCCACCAATTGGAAGAGTGCTTCGTAGAGTTGCGCGGGGTGCCGAAGGACCCCGTCGTCATAGGCGACGGCGAACACGCCGTCGTGCGGGGCTCCGCGGCAGCAGCCGGCGACCAGGCAGCCGATGCGACCGATGGCGATGGAGAAAGGCAGCGCCACGGCGAAGCGATCGTTGGGGGGGAGGTCGTAGCGCAGCAGCGGCTTGGCCGCCTCGACTGCCAGGAACCCGAAGAGGAGAGCCCCCGCGATCGAGCGCCCGGAGGAGAGCAGCGCGGACCAATCGTCGAACGGGCGTAGCGGCCACAGCGCGTCGCCGAAAAGCACCCCCAGTTTCGCCCCCGCGACGGCGCTGAGCGCGGTGATGGCCTGCATTGTGTAATAGCGGCCGCGGTCCTCGGCGCGGGTGAAGTGCCGCGTCGTCGGCGCCGCAATGAGGAGGACGACGCTGGCGATCATCAGCAGCGCGTAGCTCTCGTGGATGTCGGGGGCGAGGCTCATCGCGCGTCGACGAACCACCAGGCGGCAACGAACCCCCCGAGGGCTGCCCAGGACATGGCGTGCACGCGCCGCTCGGAGGCCGCGATCGACTTGTGGAACCAAAGCTCGTCCCAGGCGAGCAGCGTGACGAAGACGGCGAGCGCGGCGAGCGCCAGGGGGGCGCGGCCCGTAAAGACCGCCGCCAGGAACGCTGCCATCGTGAGCGCGAGCCCAGCGTGCACCCATTGCTCGACCCGCGGCACCCGCCGGCCGCGCTCATGCATCCAGAAATCGACGCCCGCAAGAGCGAGGTACGGCACCAGGGCGATTCCAAGCCAGACGTTGCGCATCGGCTCCTTCGAACCGCCAGTCATCATTGAAATCATAGGCGGTATGGATGCATACTATATGCATGCATACTAAACGTAAAGGGGCTGCGGTTGGCCGGTTGAAGGCCGAGATGGCACTCAACCGCGAGTTCCGGGGAGAGGGCGAGGCGGCGTTCCTCGCCATGGTCTGGACCTGGCAGCGGCTCGAAGCCCTCGGGCGGGCCTTCTTCCCGAGCCACGGGATCACCGACGTGCAGTTCAATGTGTTGATGATTCTCTGGGACTATCGCGACCGTCGCCTGCGGCAGCACGAGCTGGCCGAGCTGCTGGTGGTCAATCGCGCGAGCGCCGGCGGGGTGGTGGCGCGCATGGAGCGGGCGGGCTGGATTGCTCGCTCGGTCGACGAAGTTGACACGCGCGCACGGCGCTTGCGGCTCACTCCCGCGGGGATCGCAAAGCTCCAGGAAGTCCGGGGGCCCTACTACCGGCTGCTGTCGCGCATCTTTCGCGACAGCGACGGAAAGGCGCTACGCGATCAGGTCGCGTTCCTGGACACGGTCCGAACGCGCATCACCGAAACGCTGCGCGCGGGCTAGCTCGTCAGACGTCGAGGTTCGAAACCCCGTGGGCGTTGCGCTCGATGAACTGGCGGCGCGGCTCGACTTCGTCCCCCATGAGGGTCGAAAAGGTTTCTCCCGCGCTGATCGCGTCCTCGATCTGCACCCGGAGAAGGATGCGCTTGGTGGGGTCCATGGTCGTTTCCCACAGCTGCTCGGGATTCATCTCGCCCAGGCCCTTGTAGCGCTGGATCGCCATCGAACCCTTGGCTTCGGAGAGCAGCCAGTCGAGACCCTCACGGAACGTCTTGATCGAACGCGCCGCCTCGCCGCGCTTCACCTGGGCCTCGGCCTGGATGAGGCCGGTGAGGGTCTGCGCCGTGCGCACGATCTGCGTGTAGTCGCCGCTTTCCAGGAACGCGTGGTCGATCACGCTCTCCACCTTGTTGCCGTGCACCACTTTCTCGAGCCTCAGGCGCCAGCCGTCGCTGGTGGGGTCGCGCTCGATGTGCGTCTTCGGGGGATTCGGCGCGAGTGCCGCGTGGAACTCCTTCGCCGCGTGCGCGGCGCCATCCTTGTCGGCGAGCGAGATCTGCGGCATGCCAAGCATGGAGTGCAACACCGCGGAGTCCATCGCGGCGGACAGGCGCTCGATCACCGCCTCGGTCATCAGGTAATCCGACGCGATCTTCTCGAGCGCCTCGCCCACGAGGGGTGTGGCGCCCGCCCCCGGGATCAACGATGCGCCATGCAGCGCCCGGCGCAACTGGTGCTGCTTCAGCTCGTGCTCGTCCTTCAGGTAACGCTCCTCCTTGCCGCTCTTCACCTTGTAGAGGGGCGGCTGCGCCACGTAGATGTAGCCTTTCTCGAGCAGCACCGGCATCTGCCGATAGAAGAACGTGAGCAACAACGTGCGGATATGGGCGCCATCGACGTCCGCGTCGGTCATGATGATGACGCGGTGGTAGCGCAGCTTCTCGAGGTTGAATTCCTCGCCGATTCCCGCCCCGAGCGCGGTAATCAGGGTGGCCACCTCGGTCGAGGTGATGATCTTGTCGATGCGCGCTCGCTCGACGTTGAGGATCTTGCCCTTGAGCGGCAGGATCGCCTGGAACTTGCGATCGCGGCCCTGCTTGGCGCTGCCTCCGGCGGAGTCGCCCTCGACCAGGTAAAGCTCGCACAGCGCCGGATCGCGCTCCTGGCAGTCGGCGAGCTTTCCCGGCAGCCCGACGCCGTCAAGGACGCCCTTGCGCCGGGTGAGGTCGCGCGCCTTGCGTGCCGCCTCGCGGGCCCGCGCCGCCTCGACGATCTTGGTGCAAATGATCCTGGCGTCAGTGGGCCGCTCCATCAGGAACTCGGCGAGCTTCTGCGCCACGATCTCCTGCACTACCGGCTGCACTTCAGAGGACACCAGCTTGTCCTTGGTCTGCGAGGAAAACTTCGGCTCCGGGACCTTTACCGACAGCACGCAGGTGAGTCCCTCACGCATGTCGTCGCCCGAGGTCTCCACCTTCGCCTTCTTGGCGATTTCTTCCCTCTCGATGTAGTTGTTGATGGTGCGCGTCATCGCGGCGCGCAGCCCGGTGAGGTGCGTGCCGCCGTCGCGCTGCGGTATGTTGTTGGTGAAGCACTGCACCGACTCGCCGTAGGAGTCGTTCCACTGCATCGCCACTTCCACGGTGATGCCTTCCCTCTCGCCCATCGAGTAGAAGACGTTGTTGTGGAGCACGGTCTTCGACCGGTGCATGTATTCGACGAAGCCCTTGATGCCGCCGGCGTGCGCGAAATTCTCGCTCTTGCCGGTGCGCTGGTCGATCAACTCGATCTTGCAGCCGTTGTTCAGGAACGAAAGCTCGCGCAGCCGCTTGGCGAGAATCTCGTAGTGGAACTCGATGTTGCTGAAAGTCACCTTGGAGGCGAAGAAGTGCACCTCGGTGCCGCGCCGGTCGGTCTCGCCAGTGATCTCGAGTGGCTTGACCAGTACGCCGTCGTGGAATTCCAGGTAGTGCGCCTTGCCGTCCCGCCAGATGCGCAGCTTCAACCACTCGGACAGGGCATTCACGACGGAGACGCCGACGCCGTGCAGGCCGCCCGACACCTTGTACGAGTTTTGGTCGAATTTGCCGCCCGCGTGCAGCTCCGTCATGACGATCTCGGCGGCGGAGCGCTTGAGGTCGTCGTCGTCCTTCACGTCGGTCGGAATGCCGCGGCCGTTGTCTACCACCGAGATCGAGTTATCGGTGTGGATAACGACCTTGATGTCATCGCAGTGGCCGGCGAGCGCCTCGTCGATCGCGTTATCCACGACTTCGAACACCATGTGGTGAAGCCCGGTGCCATCGGACGTATCGCCGATGTACATGCCGGGGCGCTTGCGCACCGCGTCGAGGCCCTTGAGGATCTTGATGCTGGAGGAGTCGTACTCGGCTGGCGGGCGGAGGTTATCGGAATTCGGTTGCGGGACGGTTGCCAATGGGTTTCCTGGTTGCGCTTCGTGGGCGATGCTAGATGCGCATCGGCATCACGACGTACTTGAAGTCTTCGCGGCCGGGCATCTGCACGAGCGCGCTCGAATTCGAGTCGCCCATCGCGACGGTCACGGTAGGTGAATCGACGTGGTTCAGGACGTCGAGAAGGTACGAAATGTTGAAGCCGATGTCGAGCGGATCGCCGTCGTAGTCCACGGCGAGGCCCTCCTCGGCCTCCTCCTGCTCGTTGTTCGTGCAGATGATCGAGAGCGCGTCCTTGGTGAACACCAGGCGCACCCCGCGGATCTTCTCGTTGGACAGGATTGCCGCGCGGTTGAGCGACTGCGCCAGGACGGGGCGGTCGAGCGACACGTGGTTCTTGTGCGTGGTCGGGATCACCTTCTGGTAATCGGG
>JANNKG010000472.1:0-13886 GCA_031396185.1 Burkholderiales bacterium
TAGCGCGCGATGATGTCCTCAAGCGTGTTGCGGGCGCTGCCCGGATCCCCTTGCTCCACCTGGATCGCGGCAATCGCGAGAAGGGCATCCGGTGCCTTGGCCGATTGCGGGTAGCGGGCGAGGATGTCCTGCTGCGCCGAGAGCGCGTTGCGGTAGTCCTTGAGATTCGCGTAGCTGATGCCGATCCAGTACCCCGCATTCGCCGCGAGCGGGCTGCCGGGGTAATCCTTCACGAAAGCGCGGAAAGCCTCGATTGCCGAGGGAAAGTCGTTGCGCCGGAAAAGATTGGACGCCGCGTCATAGGCGCGAACCTCGCGTGCCTGGTCGTCGCGGCTCGCAACCCGGGGCGGCTGCGAAACGGCCGCGGGCGGCGGCGCGGCCGACACCGGCGGGTCCTGGCTCGCTGCAATGGCTGGCGGCGCCACGCCGCTCGCAGCCGCGACCGCCCCTTCGAGGCGCTTCAGGCGCGAGTCGAGGTCGAGGTAGAAGTCGCGCTGGCGCTTCTGCACCTGCTGGTTCTCGTTGGCGAGCACTTCGAGCTCCCCGCGCAGCCGGGCGATTTCCCCGTTTATCTGCTCGAGCTGTCGCACCAGCTCGACCACCCCTATGTTGCGAATCAGCTCCTCGAGGCGCGCGATGCGGACCTCGTTGTCCTTGCCCTGCTGCGCGAGCTCCTGGCGCAGGGCGGCAATACGCCGGCGGGCCTCATCATCATCGAAGAGCCCCGCCCGCGCCGAGCCCGCCGCGGCAAGCGCGATCAACGCGCACGCCGCGACGCGCGACGCGCTACTCACCCGCGTACTTGATGTCGGCTCGACGGTTCTGCGCCCACGCCTGCTCATCGTGGCCTGGGGCCATCGGCTTTTCCTCGCCGTAACTGGTGGTCTCGATGCGGCCGTCGGAGACTCCGAGCACCGTCATCACCTTCTTCACCGACTCGGCGCGCCGCTGGCCCAGAGCGAGGTTGTATTCGCGGCTGCCGCGCTCGTCGCAATTGCCCTCGATCCTGATGCGCGTGTCGCGCTTGTCTCCGAGATAGCGCGAGTGTGCCTGCACCACTCCGCGGAATTCGTCCTTCACCGCGTTGGAGTCGTAGTCGAAATAGACGCTGCGCTTGGACAGGATATTGCTGGGATCGCGCAGCGGGTCTCCGGTCACGCCCATGGGTTGGCGGGGCGTGGTGGAGGAGCCCGGCGCGGTGCTGGCCATCGGCGGCGTAACGCCGGAAGAGCGGTCTGTCACCGGCGCGTCCGGCTGGACATCCTTGCTTGCACAACCGGCCATTACGGCCGCTACTACGAGGATCAATGCGACGTTTTTCATGATGAATCTCTCCTTACAAAATGACACGACGTGGTTCCGAAGTGAAACGACGTTGCTGCTGAAAGGCCGTTGAGCTCAGTTGGTGGGCATGGGACCCCAGGCAGGATCCTGCACGTCGCCGGCCGCCGAGGTGAGCCGCTGGCGAACGCGACCGTCGCCCGAAACCTCGGCCAGCTGCCCGCGCCCCCCCGATTGGGCCTCGTAAAGAATCATTTTACCGTTGGGCGCAAAGCTTGGCGAATCATCGAGCGCCCCTTCCGTGAGCACCTGGATCTGCCCATTGGCGAGTTCCATGGTGGCGATGCGGTAGCGCCCGCTGTCGCGCTGGACGTAGGCGATCGACTTGCCGTCGGGGCTGAAGCGCGGGCCGACGTTATAGCTGCCCTCGAACGTCACGCGTTGGGCTGGGCCGCCCGCCGCGGGCATGCGATAGATCTGCGGCGAGCCACCGCGGTCCGAGGTGAACGCGATCCACCGGCCGTCCGGTGAGAAGGCGGGCTGCGTGTCGATTCCGGGCGATTCGGTGAGGCGCTCGGCATCTCCGCCCGCAGCGGGGATGCGGTAGATCTGCGTGAGGCCATCCTTGGAAAGCGCCACGGCAAGAAAGCGCCCGTCGGGTGACCAAGCGGGTGCACTGTTGTTGCCGCGGAAATTGGCCACGGCTTTGGTGGTGCCCTGCGCGAGGTTCTGCACCACGACGACCGGCTTCTTCTGGTCGAAGGAGACGTAAGCGAGGCGGCTGCCGTCCGGCGACCAGGAGGGCGACATGATCGGCTCCTGGGACGCCAGTACCGATTGAGCGTTGAAGCCATCTGCGTCGGCAACCTGCAGCTCGTAGCGACCGGCACGCTTCACCACGTAGGTGATCTTTGTCGAGAACACTCCCTTGTCGCCGGTGAGCCGCTCGTACACGAGATCGGCAATCCGGTGGGCGGTGGCGCGCAACTGCGCCGGCGCCACCACGTACGAATAACTCGCGAGCTGCGCTTGTTTCTGCACGTCGAACAGCCGGAAACGAACCTCGACACGCCCCTCGCCCTGCGCCTCAACCTTGCCGATGACCAGCGCTTCTGCGCTACGCGCGGTCCAGTCTCCGAAATTCACCTGGGAGGGCTCGGTGGGCACCGGGCTGATGCCGACGGTATTCACCAGGCGAAATAGGCCCGTGCGGGCGAGGTCTGCGGCCACAACTTCGCTCACCGCCTGGGGCTGGCCGCTCTCACCCGACAAGGGCATGACCGCAATCGGGATTTGGCGCCCCCCGCTGGTGGTGATGTCGATGGTCAGCTGGGCATGCGCCGCGAGCGTGAGAAGCAACGCGACGACGAATAGGAAGGATCGTTTCATGGATTGGGTGAGGTATGGAACCTAGCGTTCGTGCTCGATATTAAGGATAAGGTCGCGGAACTGAGGGAAAAGTTCCGAGCTCGCCTCAGGAACTGGCAACGGCGAGGCGCTTCGGATGGCCCTTTCGATGGCCGTGTCGTAAACCCGGTTGCCGCTAGATCGGGTGACGGCGATGTCCAGAACCTCACCGCCGGGCAGTATCCGGATGCGCACCTGCACGCTGGGCTTGCCGGAAATCGTGTCCGGGACATTCGCCCTTCCCCGGATCTTAGCCTTGATCTGATTCACGAACCCGTCGATGAGCTTCTGGCGTGCGCCCACGGCCTCCTCGCGTACCCGCTCGGCCTCCTTGCGCGTGCGCTCTTCGTCGATGCGCCTCGTTTTCGCGGCCTCCTCCTGCTCTCGCTTCGTCTTCGCCGCGTCCTCCTGCTCGCGCTTGCGCTTCGCCTCGTCCTGCTTCCGCTTCTCGGCGCGTTCGCGCTTGTCCTTGTCGCGCTTTTCGATCTCGCGTTTCTCGCGCTCGAGCTTCAGCGCGATGGCCGGATCCGGTTTTGTTGGCAACGGCTTCAGGTCCGCGGGCTTGGGCGGCGCCGGCTTGGGCGGTTCCGGTTTCGGCGGCTCGGGCTTTGGCTCGGGTTTCGGCTCGGGCCGCGGCGACGGTTGCCTGGCCACCGGCGGCAGCTGGTCCCATAGCTCTGCCTGCATCGGAGGCGTGGGGCTGCTCTGCCAGCTCACGCCGAAGACGATCAGGGCAAAGAAGGCGAGGTGAACCACGACCGCAAGGAATATGGCGCGCAGGCGCCCGGGCTGCGCGCGCTTCTCGAGGGCGGCAGGCTCCTCCGGTTCCCGCTTCACGGCGACGGTCGCGCCAGGAGCCCCACGCGCTTTACCTGGCTGCGCTGCAGGAGGTCGAGGACCTGCAGCACCTCCTCGTAGCGCACGTTGCGATCGCCCGCGATCACCACCGCCTGGCCGGGATTGACGCTCTGCGCGTCGCGAACGAGCTCGAGGAGGCGCTGACGATTCACGCGAATCTCGTCGCCGGAACGCGCGCGGTCGACCAAGAAGAGCTCGCCGCTCATTCGCACCCGCACCTCGAGCGGCGCCACCGCCGGGTTGAGCTTGGCCGCGGCTTCGGGCAGGTCGATCTGGCCCGGGTTGATGAGGGGCGCGGCCACCATGAAAATGATCAGCAACACCAGCATCACGTCGATGTAGGGAACGACGTTGATCTCAGCCATCGCGCGGCGTGGTCGCCTCACGGGAAGTCCACCGCGCCGACGATTCGCACCGCTTTCAAGGCGGCATCGCCCCTATCGAGGCCGCTGCGCCACGGTGGTCGTGGCATCGCGGTCGGGTAAGTGGGCTTGGCGCTGGAGGATGTTTTGCAACTCCTCCATGAAGCTCTCGTAGCGGCTCGCCAGCCGGTCGATGTCGTGGCTGAAGCGGTTGTACGCGATCACCGCGGGGATCGCCGCGAACAACCCCATGGCCGTCGCCACTAGGGCCTCGGCGATGCCCGGGGCAACCTGCTGCAACGTGGCCTGCGCCACGTTGGACAACCCCCGGAATGCGTTCATGATCCCCCACACGGTGCCGAAGAGGCCGATGTACGGGCTCACCGAGCCCACCGTCGCGAGGAACGACAGGTGCGACTCGAGCAGGTCCATCTCGCGCTGGTAAGTCGCTTTCATGGCGCGGCGCGTGCCGTCGAGCAACGCCGAGAGATCCGAGCCTGGCCGGCCCTTCAGCTTGAGGAATTCCTTGAATCCCGCCTCGAAGATGCGCTCGAGCCCGACCGCGGAGTAGCGCCCGCCCGCAGCGCGCTGGTACATGCCGACCAGATCTGTGCCGCCCCAGAACTCGCGCTCGAACGCCTCGGTCTGGCGGCGCGCGCGGTGGATCGCGAAGAGCTTCATGAAAATGTAGGTCCACGACAGCATCGAGGCCAGCACCAGCAACGCCATGACAACCTTCACGACGATGCTCGCATTCATGATCATCGAGACGATGGTGAGATCGTGGCTGACGATCATCGCGACGCCTCGGGGCTCGATGCGAGCCCGGCTCGCGGGGTCATAGCGCAGCCTCCATCTTCTTGCGCAACGCCTCGGGGATCTCGGCGGGCTTGAAGTTCTCGCCGGTCACGCACGCTACGGTGATGCGGGCCTTGACCAGGGCCTCGTCGTCGCGACGGATCTCCTGCGCGAAGACGCATCGCACCTTGCCGAGCGACTCCAGGCGTACGCTCACCGCAAGGGTGTCGTCGAGGCGTGCGGGCTTGGTGAAGTCGATCGACGCGCCGGTCACGACGAAAGCAATGCGGTGGTCGCGAGCCAGCACCTGGTGGACGAAGCCGAGGTGGCGCAGCCACTCGGTGCGCGCGCGCTCCATGAACTTGAGGTATTCGCCGTGGTAAACCACCCCGCCCGCATCGGTGTTCTCGAAATAGACGCGTACCGGAAACGAGTACACGAAGAGCTCTGGCTGCAGCGTCGGTTTCATCGCGATCCGGCTCATTTGAAGAGGTCACCTTCGCGGCGGGCGGCTTCGAGCTCCAGGCCCAGGTGGCGGTAAGCGGACGCGGTGGCGATCCGCCCGCGCGGGGTCCGCTGCAGGTATCCCTGCTGGATGAGGAAGGGCTCGAGCACGTCCTCGATGGTATCGCGCTCCTCGCCGATGGCGGCGGCGAGGTTTTCGACGCCGACCGGGCCGCCGCCGAACTTGTGGATCACCGCCTCCAGCAGCTTGCGATCCATCACGTCAAGGCCGATCGCATCGACGTCCAGCATGCGTAACGCCATGTCGGCGACCTCCTCGGTGACGATTCCAGCTGCCTTGACCTCGGCGAAATCGCGCACGCGCCGCAGCAGCCGGTTGGCGATGCGCGGCGTGCCGCGCGAGCGCCGGGCGATCTCGAGCGCGCCATGCTCCTCGATCTCCACTGCCAGCAGCTTGGCCGAGCGGTGCACGATGCGCTGCAACTCGTCGGGCGTGTAGAACTCCAGCCGCGCCACGATCCCGAAGCGGTCGCGCAGCGGGTTGGTCAGCATGCCGGCCCGCGTAGTGGCGCCAACGAGGGTGAACGGCGGCAGGTCGAGCTTGACCGAACGCGCGCCGGGCCCCTCGCCAATCATGATGTCGATCTGGTAGTCCTCGAGCGCCGGGTAGAGGATTTCCTCGACGACCGGGGAGAGGCGGTGGATCTCATCGATGAAGAGCACATCGTTGGGCTCGAGGTTGGTGAGGATCGCGGCGAGATCGCCCGCGCGCTCGAGAACCGGGCCCGAGGTCTGCTTGAGGTTCACTCCCATCTCGCGCGCGATGATATGGGCGAGCGTCGTCTTGCCAAGCCCAGGGGGGCCGAAGAGCAGCACGTGGTCGAGGGCTTCCTTGCGGTTGCGCGCGGCTGAAATGAAGATGCCGAGCTGTTCTCGGATCTTGGCCTGACCCACGTACTCTGCGAGGTGCTTGGGGCGAAGGGCGCGCTCCTCACCCTCCTCCTGGGGGGAGGCGTTGCCCCCGGAAATCAGGCGGTCGGCTTCGATCACGGCTTGGCGAGGTGCTTCAAGGCATGGCGGATGGCGTCCGGAAGCTGCAATTCCGCCGGCACCTGCTTCACCGCCGTCGCCGCCTCGCGCTCATTATAGCCAAGGGCCAGCAGCGCATTGAGCACGTCGGATCCTGCCGCAGCGGCATCCGCCGAGCGCACCACGCTGATGGTCTTGGGCAGCTTGTCCCGCAGCTCGAGCACCAGGCGCTCCGCGGTTTTCTTGCCGATGCCCGGGATCTTCGTGAGACGCGGGGAGTCATCCACCGCGACCGCCGCGGCGAGATCATCCACCGACATGCCCGAGAGTACGGAGAGCGCGACCTTCGGGCCTACGCCGCTGATCCTGAGGAGCTGGCGGAATGCGGCGCGCTCGCCCGCGGTGACGAATCCGTACAGCAGGTGCGCATCCTCGCGCACCACGAGGTGGGTCAGCAGCGTGACTTCCTCGCCGGTACGCGGGAGCGGATAGAACGTGCTCATCGGCACGTCGATCTCATAGCCGACCCCATTGCACGAAACGATCACCTGGGGGAAGTTCTTCTCGACCAGGATGCCCTGGATGCGGCCGATCATCCGATCCTCCCGGCGCGCACGTGCCGCCCGAGGGCAGCCATCGCTCCCAATCCCCCGTGCGCGTGGCAAATCGCGCAGGCGAGCGCATCAGCCGCGTCGGTGCCTGGAACTCCGGTGAGCTTGAGCAGGCGCTTGACCATTTCCTGCACCTGCTCCTTGCGCGCGTGCCCCTGTCCTACCACCGACTGCTTCACCTGCAGCGCGGTGTACTCGGCCACCGGCAGTCGTGACAACACCGCCGCGCAAATGGCAGCGCCCCGTGCCTGCCCCAGCAGCAACGTCGAATGGGGATTCACGTTCACGAACACCTGCTCGACCGCGACCTCGGCGGGGTGAAAGCTCTCGATCACCTCCTGCAGGCCGGAAAGGATGGTGTGCAGGCGCAGCGCCAGCGTCTGTTTCGGGTCGGACACGATGCGCCCGCTCGCCACGTAGGTGAGCGTCGAACCCAGCTTCTCGACCACGCCGTATCCCGTCACGCCGAGGCCCGGGTCGATGCCGAGGATGCGGATCGCGATCACCAGGCTTTAAGCGAGCGCCGCGGTGGTGTAGACGTCCTGCACGTCGTCGAGCGCTTCGAGCGCGTCGAGCAGCTTCTGCATCTTCGCCGCATCCTCGCCGCTCATCTCGGTCTCGGCTCCGGGCTTCATCGTGACCTCGGCGAGCTCCGCCTTGAAACGCGCCTTCTCGAGCGCCGCCTTGATCGTGGCAAATGCATAGGGGTCCGTGACCACCTCGATCGAGCCGTCCTCGTGGCCGATCACGTCGTCAGCTCCGGCCTCGAGCGCGGCCTCCATCAGCTTGTCCTCGTTGGTCCCGGGCGGATACAGCAGCTGTCCGCAGTGCTTGAAGAGGAACGCGACCGAGCCTGCGGCGCCCAAATTCCCGCCGTGCTTGGAGAACGCGTGGCGCACCTCGGCCACGGTGCGGATGCGGTTATCGGTGAGCGTGTCGACGATCACCGCCGCGCCATGCAAGCCGTAGCCCTCGTAGCGGATCTCCTCGTAATTCACGCCGTCGAGATCGCCCGCGCCGCGCTTGATGGCACGCTCGACGTTGTCCTTCGGCATGTTGTTCTCGTACGCCTTGTCGACGGCGAGGCGCAGGCGCGGATTCATCGTCGGATCGCCCCCGCCCATCCTCGATGCAACGGTGATTTCCTTGATGAGGCGCGTGAAGATCTTGCCGCGCTTGGCGTCCTGCCGGCCCTTGCGGTGCTGGATGTTGGCCCACTTGCTGTGTCCTGCCATATGGGTCTCGGTGTCGCGGCTTCCATATCGAAGCGAGCGGTAAAACGTAATGGTAACATTCGCCTCCCGCCTCTCTCCAGAGCGAAAAACGTGCTTTCTCCGTTGCTGGTTGCCAAATCGAGCATCGATCTGGCAGTGCTTCCGGCGATGGCCAATCGCCATGGCCTGATCACCGGAGCCACCGGCACCGGCAAGACGGTGACGCTGCAAACGCTCGCCGAACGCTTCAGCGCCATCGGCGTTCCGGTCTTCGTGGCGGACGTGAAGGGCGACCTCGCCGGCATGGCCGCCGCGGGTGGCGCTAACGCCAAGGTGGCCGAGCGCGTGAAGGACCTGGGCCTGAAGGACTTCGTCTACGGCCCCTCGCCGGTCATGTTCTGGGACGTGTTCGGCGAGCAAGGCCACCCGCTGCGCGCGACGGTCTCGGAGATGGGGCCGCTGCTCCTGGCGCGCGTGCTCGAATTGAACGAAACCCAGGGCGGCGTGCTCGCCGCGGTATTCAAGATCGCCGACGACGCCGGGATGCTGCTTCTCGACCTGAAGGACCTTCGCGCCATCCTGCAGTTCGCCGGTGACAACGCGTCCAGGTTCCGCACCCAGTACGGCAACATCGCCACCGCGAGCATCGGCGCGATCCAGCGCGGTATCCTGTCGCTCGAATCCCAAGGGGGCGAGAAGCTCTTCGGCGAACCCGCGCTCGCACTCGACGACCTGATGCAGACCGAACGCGGGCGGGGCGTGGTGAACATCCTTGCGGCAGACAAGCTGCTCTCCAGCCCGCGCGTCTACTCCACGATGCTGCTGTGGCTATTGTCGGAGCTCTTCGAGAATTTGCCCGAAGTAGGCGATCCCGAGAAGCCCAAGCTGGTGTTCTTCTTCGACGAGGCGCACCTGCTCTTCAACGACGCGCCGCGCGAGCTGCTCGAGCGAATCGAGCAGGTCGTGCGCCTGGTGCGCTCCAAGGGCGTGGGCGTGTACTTCGTCACACAGAATCCCCTCGACGTGCCGCAGACGGTACTCGGCCAGCTCGGTAACCGGGTGCAGCACGCGCTGCGCGCCTACACTCCGCGCGATCAGCAGGCGGTGAAGGCGGCGGCCACCACCTTCCGTCCCAATCCGAAGATCGACGTGGAGAAGGTGATCGGCGAGCTCGCCGTGGGCGAAGCGCTGGTCTCGTTCCTCGACGAGAAGGGCCGACCCAGCGTGGTCGAGCGCGCGTTCGTGATCCCGCCGGCCTCGCGCCTCGGGCCGCTCACGCTCGATGAGCGGCGCAAGGTAATCGACGGCTCACTCGTTGCCGGGCACTATGAGAAGGTGATCGATCGAGAATCGGCGCACGAGCAGCTCAAGACGCGCGCGCAGGCGAAGACCGTGGACAGCGCGCCGCCATCGGGCGGTCTCGGCGGAATCCTGGATTCGCTCGGGCTGCCGGGAGGCGGCGGCTCGAAAGGGCGCACGCGCGAAGGTGCGCTGGAAGCGGCGACCAAGAGCGCGGCGAGGGCCATGGGCAGTGAGCTGGGCAGGCGCATCATTCGTGGAGTGCTTGGCTCCATTCTTGGCGGCGGTCGGCGGTAAACAAAGGGGAGCGCGATGGCGAAGACGGGGGAGCGCAAGGCCCAGATCCTGCAGACGCTCGCGGCGATGCTCGAGAACCCCAAGGGCGAGCGCATCACCACGGCGCTCCTCGCCGCGCGCCTCGACGTCTCCGAAGCGGCGCTCTACCGCCATTTCGCCAGCAAGGCGCAGATGTTCGAGGGGCTGATCGAGTTCATCGAGCAGACCGTCTTTGGCCTGGTGAACAAGATCCAGGCCGAGGAGCAGGACGCGCTGAAGCAGGTCGAGGCGACCGTGGCCACGCTGCTCGGCTTCGCCCAGAAGAACCCGGGAATGACGCGCGTGCTCATCGGGGACGCACTGGTGAACGAGGACGAGCGGCTTCTCGCGCGCGTGAACCAGCTCCTCGACCGGCTCGAAGCAAGCCTGCGACAGAGCACGCGACTTGCGGTGGCCGCGGGCACCTTTCCCCCGGATTGGGACGCCAACGCCTATGCCAACGCGGTGATTGCCTTCGTTGTCGGGCGCTGGCACCAGTTCGCCAAGAGCGGCTTCAAGCGCGCGCCGATGGAGGGCTGGCCCCAGCAGTGGCGCGTGTTCGCACCCTAGCTTGCTGCCCGAGCTCGAGACCCCGCGCCTCGCGCTGCGCCTCGCGCGCCCGGGGATGCAAGCGGCGATGGCACATTTCCTCGAGTCGAACTTCGACGGCCACCTGGACCGTTGGTCACCGCCCACGGGCGCCGCGTTCTTCACCGAGGCGTTCTGGGCCGAACGCCTGGAGAGTTCAGTCGAGGAGTTCCGCGCGGATCGCGCTGTTCGCTTCGTGCTGCAGGCGCGCGGGCGCAACGCCGAGACCGACCCAGTGCTCGGCACCTGCAACTACACCAACATCGTGCGCGGCGCACTTCACGCCTGCCACCTCGGCTACCAGATCGCCCGCTCGCAGCAGGGCCAGGGGTTGATGGAGGAGGCGCTGCGCGCCACCAACGCCTTCATGTTCGACGCGATGCGCATGCATCGCATCATGGCCAACTACCGGCCGGAGAACGATCGCAGCCGCAGGTTGCTGGAACGGCTGGGCTTCGAGCATGAGGGAGTCGCCAAGAGCTACCTCTTCATCGACGGCGCGTGGCGCGACCATGTGCTCACGGCGCTCACCCACCCAGGCTATGACGACGCCTGGCTCGCGCCCGCCGAGCGGTAGCCCGACCGCCCAGCCACGGGGGTTTCCTCGAGCAGCAGGGCCACGTCGGGGAGACGGTGGCCGCGCGGGTGAAAGGTGATCTCGGAGCATAGCCGGCGGTAGCGCTCGAACAGCGCAGGGAGCGTGGGCGCCCCGAGGTTGAACACGCCGTAGCGGTAGCTCCCGAGCCACTTCATCTCACGCGCGAGGTCGACGCCGCGCTTCGCATAGAGCATCACGTGCACGTCGGGATTGCGCTCCTGGATGCGCTGCAGCTCCCCCGCGCGGGGCCAGCGCGAAAGTCCCTCGCCCGACAGGTCGCGCAACACGAAGCTTGCCGCGTGGCGGCTGGCGCCCTGTCCGCGACGCACCACCGGCTCGCGCCCGGAGTGCAGGTCGAGAAGCACCTCGAAGAGGCTATAGCCGTCGACGCGCTCAAACAGGTCGAAGAACTGGCCGGCGGCGCGTGGGTTCATCTCGATCAAGTGCAACTGGTCCGTTACCGGATCGATGCGCATCTCCACGTTGAACATGCCATGGCGAAAGTCGAGTCCCTCGACGACCCGCACCGCGAGCGCGTCGATGCGCGCGAGCTGCTCCGGGGAATGCGACGACGGGTACTGGAAGCGCTGGAACTGGTCGGTGCCGCGATACATGATCGAGTCGACCGTGCCCACCATCGTGACCCGGCCGTCGCGGGCGAATCCGTTCGCGGTCACCTGGGGCCCGCGCAGGATCTGTTCGCACACCATGCTGAACGGGTCCTCGGTGAGATCGGAATGCGCGCGCATCACGTCGGCGAACGGTTGAACCAGGCGGTCGATGATGGCGCGCTCGAACCATCCGAAGCGCGTGTGGCGGTAAAGCTCTTCGAAGGAATCGACGCGACGCGCCAGCACCGAAAAGGCGGCCTTCGCAGGCTTTACGTAGAAGGGGAACGCGACCGGGACATCCGCCGGCGTGCCGTTCCTGCCGAAATCGCGGCGGATCAGCGCGCAACGCGCGTTAGCTTCGGGGGCGATGCGTGAGAATGCCTCGCGCGCGTAATACTTGTGCTGGATGCGCAGCACCGCGTCGAGCGGCGTGTGCGGCAATCCCAGTCGCTGCGCGACCAGCGACGCAAGGAACGGCCCGAACTGCTCGTCCGATGTAACCACCGCCTCGATGCCGCCTGCCGCGTGCTTGCGCACCACGCGTTCGACGAACTTGAGGGCATCGAAGGTAAAGAGGCGGGCGTTATCGGGAAAGCGGAAGAGGTCGAATCCCTCGAACAGGAATTCGAAGCGGCCGCGATACCGCTGATCACACGCGCTCGCACGATCCCACTCGTCCGGGAAGAGCACCAGGATGCGTCGCGTCATGGCAGGCGCGGGTCTAGGAAAGCGTGTCGGCCCAGATATTGCGCGCCCAGTTCATGGTGTAGGCACCCTCGGTTTCGCTCATCGCCGACGAAACCCCACCGGCTCCCGGCACCGCCTTGAAAGTGCGGTCGTTGGTGTCGTATTTGTGCACCGATGCAACGTGGATCGCGAGTTTGTCGGAAACCATGCTGTAGCAGGTGTTCACCAGGGTCGGCGAGGGATTAGGCGCCTCGCCATTCAGCAGGCTCACCACCGCGGCTGCACACACCTTGCCGTGCCCGTTCGCCATGGTGGCCGACTTCGGCATCGCCGGCGCGATCTGCAGTGAGTCGCCGAGGACGTGCACCCCCTTGGCGGCCTTGGATTCAAAGGTGATCCAGTCGACCTCGCACCAGCGGCGGTTCGCCGTGATGAAAGGCGCGGCGACGGCCCCCGCCTTCATCGGCGGCAGGACGTTGAGGACATCGCCCTTCACGTCGCCGAACTCGAGCTTGGCCGTCCCCCCTCGCACATCGACATCCACCAGCTTGCTGTTGCCGCGGAACTCGATCATGCCGGGATAGAGGTCGGCCCAGGCTTTCTTGAAAAGCGGACCTTTCGAGGTCACGTCGGGGTTCTCGTCGAGCAGGAGGACCTTCGAGCGGGGCTTGGCGGCCTTGAAGTACGCCGCCACCTGGCAGGCGCGCTCGTAGGGCCCCGGCGGGCATCGGTAGGGCGCGAGCGGCACCGTGAGGACATACACCCCCCCGTCCCGCATCGCCTCGAGCTGGCGGCGCAATTGCGCGGTTTGCGGGCCCGCCTTCCACGCGTGCAGAACCCGGCCCTGCGCGTCGGACGATCCCATCGCGGGAAGGGCCTCCCACATGAAATCCACGCCCGGCGAGACGATGACCCGGTCGAAGGCCACGGGATCGCCGCGCGCGAGCCTCACTTGCCGCTTCTCCAGGTCGATCGCGGTCGCCGAGTCGCGCACCACCCTCACCCCGTGCCTCTCGAGTCCCGAGTACGCAGTCGTGATGTCGGCCATCGACCGGAACCCGCCCAGCACCATGTTCGAGATCGGGCAGGAGACGAAGGCTTCGTTCGGTTCGATCAGGACCACCTCGATGCCGGGATCGAGCATGCGAATGTACTTGGCCGCGGTGGCACCGCCGTACCCGCCGCCGACGACCGCCACCCGCGCCTTGGCCGCCGAGCCGCCGACACTCGCGCAACCGGCCGCGCCCGCCAGCACGAAGCCCGCCGCGCCCGCCTTGAGGAACTGCCTGCGATCCACTCTCATGTTCTCCCCCTTCACCGCTGCATCGCGAAATAGGCGGCGACGGCGGCGATCTCCGCGTCGCTGTACCCCTTGGCGATCTGGTGCATGATCGTCGCCGGACGCTTGCCCTCCTTGAACTGCCCCATCACCTGCACGATTTCTTCGGCCTTGCGCCCCGCGAGTCCGGCCACGCTCGAGCCCGGGGCGATGCGTCCCTGCGTTCCGTGGCAAGCCCCGCAGCCAGCGGCCAATGAGGCCACGCCCTTCGGGGTGAGGTTCGCAGGGGCGAATGCGGGCGGCGCAGGGGCGGGCTGCTGGGCTAGCGCCCCCGATACAGTCGAAGCGGCGATGAGCCCGGCCAGGGCCGTTGCAACAGCTCTCATGGGGGTCTTCCGTGGAGGTTGGGGAGCAGCTGCTGAGGATAGCGCAATACCCCTTTTCCCCAAAACCGGCCGCTCAATGCAAAACGCCCGCGTCCTGC
>JANNKG010000484.1:0-1787 GCA_031396185.1 Burkholderiales bacterium
CGCCTTCGCCACGCCGAGCACGTAGTGCAACTGGTTGGGCCCGACGCCGGTCCCGGCCGCGGCCAGCCCGGCGACGCAGTTCGACGAGGTCACATACGGATAGGTGCCGTGGTCGATGTCGAGCATCGCGGCCTGGGCGCCTTCGAAGAGGATGTTCTTGCCCTCGCGGATCAGCGCGTTGATCTCGAGGGAAACGTCGGCCACCATCGGCTTCAGTTTCGCGGCCAGTGCCAGCGTGTCATCGAGCGTCTTCTGGAAGTCGATGGTGTCGGCGTGGAAGTAATTGCGCAGCACGAAGTTGTGATAATCGAGGACCTCGCCCAGCTTGGCCGCGAAGCGCTCGCGCGCGTAGAGGTCCTGCACGCGGATCGCGCGGCGCGCGACCTTGTCCTCGTACGCGGGGCCGATGCCGCGCCCGGTGGTGCCGATCTTGGCCTCGCCCTTGGCGCGCTCGCGCGCCTGGTCGATGGCGACGTGGTGCGGCAGGATCAGCGGGCACGCTTCCGACAGGCGCAGCTGGCGTGTCACGTCGATCCCGGCGCGCTCGAGCTCGCCCATCTCCTGCATCAGCGCCTCCGGCGAGACCACCACGCCGTTGCCGATGAAGCACTTCACGTTCTCGTGGAGGATTCCCGAGGGGATCAGCCGCACGATGGTCTTGCGGCCCTTGATCACCAGCGTGTGGCCGGCGTTGTGGCCGCCCTGGAACCGTGCCACGCCGGCGACGTGGTCGGTCAGCCAGTCGACGATCTTGCCCTTGCCTTCGTCACCCCAGTGGGTGCCGATAACGACTACGTTACGCGCCATTTCCCGTCTTTCTTCTCTAGCCTGCGGTCACAACCCAGTTCGCTCGCATCGTGTCCGGGCAGGTCGACGATCACCACTTCGCCTTTCGCCCTCAGGGCCTCGATCGCCTCGCGTGCGTCATCGCTGCAGGGCGCGAGGATGCGACCCTCTCCCCGGCCCTCCCCCAGGGGGGAGGGAGAAATTGCCGCCAGCTGCCTCAAATCCATCGTGAACCCGGTCGCCGCCCGCGCCCGCCCGAAGCTCGCCCCCACCTCGTCGTAACGCCCGCCGCGCGCGATCGCATCGGGACTGCCCGGCGCGAACGCCGCGAACGCAAGCCCGCTCTCGTAATGGAATCCGCCGAGCTCGGCCAGGTCCACCGAGATGTCCACGCCCGGCGCCGCGCACTGGGTGGCGAGCTTCTCGAGCGCATCGAGGGCGTGGCCGATCGCTGCCTCCCGCGGCAGCTCCTTCCGCGCCCGGGCGATCACCTCGAGCCCGCCGTGCATCGTCGTGAGCGCCGCGAGCTTGCCCGCCCCCGCGGCATCCTTCTGCTGGACCGCGTGGAACAGCTCCTCGGCATTGTCGGGCTCCATCCCCGCCACCATCGAGCGGTAGATCGCGGGATTGCCGAGGTCGATATGGATGCGCGCGATTCCTGCCGCCTTGAGGGAAGCGATCATCAGCCGCACGATCTCGACGTCGGCCTCGAGGCCCGCGTGCCCGTAGAGCTCGGCGCCGATCTGGATGGGTTCGCGCATCTTGGTCATGCCCGCGGGCACGGTGTGCAGCACGCTGCCGCAGTAGCACAGGCGCGCAACGCCCTGGCGATTCAACAGGTGCGCGTCGATGCGCGCCACCTGCGGCGTGTGGTCGGCGCGAACCCCGAGCATGCGCCCGGAGATCTGGTCGACCAGCTTGAAGGTGGCGAGGTCCATGTCGCGCCCGGTGCCCGAGAGCAGCGACTCGAGGTACTCGAGGAGCGGTGGGGCGACCAGCTC
>JANNKG010000520.1:0-5644 GCA_031396185.1 Burkholderiales bacterium
GCAGGACCGCGAAGATTCCCCCCACCCACGCGGCCGTCGGAAAGAAAGCCGCGACCTTCAGCGCCTGCATGAAATCCTTGTCGCCGCCGAATTTCGGGGCGAGCCCGTCGATCACCAGCGCGATCACGTAAACGCTGCCGAGCGTCATCGCGTAGATGAGGATCATGTTCGCCAGGCCCGCGGCCATGGGAATGCGGTAAGTGGCCCCGAAGCCGCTGTAGCCGATGACCGAGAATCCGATGAATGACGCGACTGCCGGGATTGCGGCGAGGATCATCACGTACTGCGTGTAGAGCCCCGCGACCGTGTGGCTCTCGGCGGCGATGACCGGCCACTCCTTGGCGGGCGAGACGAGGATTTTCTTGACGCGATCGACGAGATTCATCGTTACGGTTCCTGGCGTGTTTGGGCAGGCGAGAGTATAGCGCCGCGCTCCCCGAGCACCTGCTCGATCCGCGCGATGATGCGCCGTCGTTGTTCCGAGGGCGAAAAAGCGGCGTAACGCTTCGCGAACGCGCGTGCAGCTGCCGCATAGCGACCGTCGCCCGTGAGCTTCGCGAACCCGAGCGCGACTTCGGCAGGCGCCGCGGTGGCCGGAACCCATGCGGCGGCGCCCAGCTGCTCGAGGCGCAGGGCCGTCAGGTACTGCTCATAGTGCGAGGGGAAGAGGAGGCTGGGCACGCCGAAGGTCAGCGCTCCGGTGGCGATCTCGCCGGCGTGGCAGATGATGAGGTCGCAGCCTTTCATGAACCGGTCGAGCTTCACCGGGCGGTCGGTGACGACGCGCTTGCGCCCGGCCAGGCGGGCACGCCGAGCCTCGTCGAGGCCGGGAATGAATGCGACGATGCGGTGCGAGCTCGCGCACAGCACGTCGATCAGCGCATCGAGGTGCGGCAGGTCGGTCTTCACGTAGACGAAGATGCACTTGCCATCGCCTTGGGGCCATTCGATATCGGTGCCGCGATCGAAGCGTACGCGCGGGCCCCAGTAGCCCGAGGTCTCGCGAGTTCCGTAGTGGTCGAGCTCGGGGAAGGTGCAGAGAAAATCCTCGCGGGTTTCGAAGATCTGCGCCAGTCGCCCGAGCGGCGCCGCGCCGTATTGGCCGAGCGCGGCGTTCACGTTGGCGAGCACCGACGCGTCGGAGCGCGCGAGGTGAGCGGGATCCGGGGGCGTGTCGACGCGGAAAGCGGGCAGGGGTGAGGCGCGCGGGGGCACGAAGAAACCGTTGCCGTAGGTCACGCATTCGATCCCCAGGGTGCGCGCGGCCAGCAGCGACGTGGGCGAGAAATCGGAGACCATCAGGTCGGGTTTCCAGCGCGCGAGCAACGAACGCCAGCCGCCCACCAGGGCGGTGAGCTCGCCGGGGTCGGAATAGCCGAAGCCGAGCAGGATGTCGGCGTAGCTGGCGGGAATCGCCATGCCCCGTCCCTCGCGGGGTGAGCGCGGTGCCTGGAACACGTCGTAGTTGCGCGACTCCGGGATCACGGAGAGCTGCCGCAACTCGCGGAACATGAATGCGATCCGATGTCCATGCAACTCGAGCCCGCCGGCCAGCCCCGCGCACGACATCACGTGGCCGTACTCGCCTCCCAGCTCCCAGGCGAATGCGATGCGCGCCACCGCTATTCTTCGAACGCCTGGGCGATGCGGTGTGCCGCGCTCGATGGCGTGCGCCCGCGCACCGTCGAGGCCGCCGCTGCGGCACGCAGTTCTTCGCTCGCGAGCGCTTGCGCGAGCCACGCTCGCAGGTCGGGCGTCTTTTCCTCGAGCGGCAGCATGGTGCCGGCGCCCAAGGAAACCACCCGGCGTGCGACCAGGTACTGCTCGAGCTGCAGCGGCAGGAGCGCAAGTGGCACGCCCGCCTCGAGTGCGTGTGCCACGAGGCCGGTCCCCGAATGGCACACGCAGAGATCCGCTGCGGACAGCAGGGGCTGCAGGGCGAGCGGCTCGCCCTGCACGCGAATCGTCGGTGAGGAGAGCGCTGTGGACTCTTCGGGTCGCAATCCGGGGGCGGCGACGATGGCCTCGCCGGCGACCGCGCGCAACGCGTCGAGGATCGCGGAGAAGCGTGGATCGCGCGGCTTGAGGTATGCGAACACCCGCGGCCCCGGGCCAGGACGCCATTCAGCGTGAGAGCCGCTTTTCGGATCATCCTGGGGGCCGACGTATTCGAAGCCTGGCCTCGGGCCGAAGGGGTCGACCTCGGGCCAGGTGCACAACACCTTGCGTTCTGCCGTGAAGAGGTCGGCCGCGCGAGCCGGGGGCGGGGCAGAGGGATCGACGCGCTGGCAGGCGTCGCGTGCGCCGGCGAGGAGCGCAGCGTCGGCCTGCCGGAGCGTGCCTTCGTCGGTCGCCATCCAACTGCGCAACACCGGCATCGGCTCACCCAGGGGGGGCGTCGAGAACCCGCTGCCGATCGCCGTGAGCGGCAGTCCGGCCAGCCGTGCGCCGAGCGTTGCACCGGGCGCGTAATCGGCCACGAGAAGGTCGGGCTTCCAAAGGGCGAACAGCCCTTTCCAGGCGCGCAGCGCGCCGGCGAGACTGGCGGCATCGCCGAAGCCCCGGTTCAGCAGGATCGAGGAGGCGTTGAGCGGCGAGCGGCTGGGGTTTCGCGCGGGGGCGAGGGCCGGGGCCTGGAACCACTCGATGCGCTCAACGGTAAGAGGCGCGAGCGGGGCCAGGTCCGCGAATGCGAAAGCGATTTCATGGCCCAGGTCGCGCAAGGCACACGCGACCTCCATCGAGCGCCTCGAATGGCCGAGGTCCCCGCCCAGTTCCCAGGCGAAGAGGGCGCGGGCCATGCGGGCGGCGCGCCCGCGTCAGGGCGCGCAGTTCGAGTTCGAGCCCGAGCGGTTTCCCGACGCGACGAAGGGACGGCACCCGGTGCCGGCCAAGGCTACCGACTGCGGACTGCCGGTCGCATTGCTGGTGACGATCAGCGCGCCGGGCCGCAGCCCGAACCCGAGCGGCCGGAACGCGACCTGCGCAAAACACGTCGCCTGGGGCTCCAGCGTCCCGGTGCAGGTGTTGCCGTTGAGGGTGAAGTCGATCGTCGAAATCGCCAGGCTCAGCGTCGCGACAGCGCCTCCCACGTTGCGGATGGTCACGTGCTGCGTTGAGCTGGAGGAGCCGATGACGCGGTCGCCGAAGCCAATGGATCGCGGCTCGAGTTGCAGCAGCGGCGCCACTGAAGTCTCCCCAAGCGCGGACAGGGGGATGTTCACGGCCTCGGCCGAGGCGTCGCTCATCACGTTGAGCGTGCCGGTGAACGGCCCGACTCCCGGTGCGGTAAAGCCGATCACCAGGGTGCAGACCTGGCCTGCCTCGAGGACGGCCGGACAATTGTTGACCAGCGTGAAGAGCGAGGACACCGAGACGTTGGAGAACGTGACCGGCTCGTTGCCGATGTTGCTCACCTCGATGGTCCGGCTCACCGCGCTGCCACCGTAGATCGCGGTGCCGAGATTGATCGATTCGGGCAGCGCGAGCTCGCCGCCAGCCAGGCCGTTTCCAAACAGGGCGGCTTTCGCGGCAGGGGTCCCGCCAAGTTTCACGGCCGCCACGTCGGCGCAGTCGCAGAATTCATCGATGGTCACCGAGAGATCGCCGCGCGCCTCGCCCGGCACGGTCGGCGCGAACTCGACAAACACGTTGCAGCTGCTGTTGGCGGACATGACCCCGTCGCAGTCGTCCGAGACGATCTTGAAATCGCCCGTCGCCTCGATGATGACTGGGGTGCCGCCGTAGTCGTAGGTGTTGGTGTTGGTGATGGTGAAACGGTGCGAGTCGCTGGCTTCCCCGACCGGAACGTCGCCGAAGTCCCACCGGGTGGGCGACATGCGGATGGGCGGCGGGGGGCCCCCATAGCCCTCAAACACGATCAGGTTCGGCGAGGTCGAGGTGTTGTCGCAGAGGTAGACGGTGGTGCTGTGGAAGCCCACATAGGGGGGCGTGAAGGTCGCGGTGACCTTGCAGAGCGCCCCGTTGGCGTACGGCTTGTTGGGCTCGCAAGTGGTCGAGCAGGTGAACGAGCCGTACGCGCAGATACCGCCGCCGTAGGGAGCGGCGGCGGGACCGCCGTAGACGCCGTAGCACATGAAGCTCGAGTCGACGATGTCGGAGATCTCGTAGGCGGCGTCGCCCGCCGATCGCACGATGACGACGCGCTCTGAGCTCGAGGTGTCGACCTCGACTTCGCCGAAGCGCACGGTGGTGGGCGAGATGAGCACCGCGGGGCCCGCAATCGCCGCCTTCAGGCTCGAGAGCGGGGAGCTGTCGCCAATGGAGCACGTTGCGTTGCGGAAGTTCTGGAACGTCGTGCCCTGGATCGCCAGGTTTCCGCCGGCAGTGAAGTTATGGCTCAGACCGCAAGACGCGTTGCTCGACGAGCCGTCGAGCACGTTACCGCCGCCATTGACCGTGGGGAAGTACGGATTGCTGGGGCACTGGAAGGCCGGCAGCGGCGACGAGGGTGCAATGGTGAACGGCCCCGAGCCGGGGATGTTGAACGTGATCGCCGGCGACGGGGCGGTCGCGCAGTTGGCGTTGGCGAAGAGGATGGCCTCCCGGAGGCTGTTGGCGCCGGAGTCCAGCGTGCTGGTGACCTCCAGCGGCGAGGCCAGGGCCGCGGCCGGGCCGAAAGCCAGGGCGACGGCGGCTACGAGGGGCGAAATGCGGACGGCGCGCGGCTGCCGGATCGCGATGGGGGGTGTGCGCATTTGAATCTCCCTTGATACTGCTTTTTTGATCCGGCCATCATGCCATAGCGACGCGGCATGCCGGAAAGTACATGGCTGCTGCAAGAATCATGCGCGCACCCTCTCGGGCAGGGTTAGCGAATTTTCTGCACTTACGGGTCAGGAAGTGACCGTCCGCGGCACGTCGCTACCTATTTAGAGGATCACGAGGTTGTCGCGGTGGATCAGCTCGGGCTCGGCGACGTAGCCGAGGGTGGCTTCGATCTCCGAAGTCGGCTTGCGCAGGATACGTGCGGTCTCGGCCGCTCCGTAATTGACCAGGCCGCGGGCGATTTCGCGCCCGTCGGGCCCTGCGAGGCTCACCACCTCGCCGCGTCCGAACGTCCCCTCCACCGCGGTAGCGCCGATCGGCAGCAGGCTTTTGCCGTCTGAAATCAAAGCCTTGACCGCACCGGCGTCCAGGACGAGCCGGCCGGCGGGCTTCAGGTGATCAGCGAGCCACTGCTTGCGCGCGGCCACGGGAGCGGTGCCCGAGCGCAAGAGGGTTCCCACCGCTTCCCCGGACAGCAGGCGGGTGAGCACCGCGGCCTCACGCCCCGAAACGATGGCGGTGTGAGCGCCGCTGCGTGCTGCGCGCTTCGCGGCCAGGACCTTGGTATGCATTCCCCCACTGCCAAGGTGAGTACCCGCACCGCCCGCCATGGCTTCGAGCGCGGGATCGCCCGCATCGCCTCGCTCCACCAGCCGCGCCCCCGGATCCTTGCGGGGGTCGATCGAATAGAGGCCTTTCTGGTCGGTGAGGATCACCAGGGCGTCGGCCTCGATCAGGTTGGTCACCAAGGCACCCAGCGTGTCGTTGTCGCCAAAGCGAATCTCGTCCACGACGACCGTATCGTTCTCGTTGATGACCGGCACCACGCCGAGGGCGAGCAGGCTGCGGAGCGTGG
>JANNKG010000602.1:0-8852 GCA_031396185.1 Burkholderiales bacterium
GTCGGAGATGACCGAGGAGCGCCCGACCTCGCTGCCGGTGCCGCTGGTGGTGGGCAGGGCCACGAAGTAGGGCAGGGGATTCCTGATCGGCAACACCTGCGGGTGGTCCCAGGCGTACTGCAGGACGTTGCCCTCGTGCACCGCCATCAGCGCGACGGCTTTCGCCACGTCGAGCGCAGCTCCGCCGCCGAAGCCGATGACGCAGTCGGCGCGGTGCTCCTTGTACGCGTGGGCGCCGTCGTCGACCTGCTTCTTGACGGGGTTTCCGAATACGCCCGCGAACACTTTCACGTCGAGGCCCGCGAGGCCCTCGGCGAAGTCGTGCAGGATCGGCAGGACGCCCAGCCCCTTGTCGGTGACGATCAGCGGGCGCTTCAGGCCCTGCTGCGCGAGGGGCCCGGCAACCAGCTTGCGGGCGCCTGGGCCGAAATGGATGGTGGTCGGAAAAGAGATTTGGGTGATCATGGTTTTCAGATGATTTCGAAGTAGCGCTTCAGTTCCCAGTCGGTGACGGCGTCGAGCCACTGGCGCCATTCCCACTCGCGCGTGGCGGCGTAATGGTCGACGAAGTCGTCGCCGAACCAGTCGCGAGCCACTTTCGATTCCTTGAAGATGCGGGTCGTCTCGATGAGGGTGCGCGGCGCGCGCGGAATATTCTCCGCGCCCTGATTGGTGCCGGTGATCGGCTTGGTGGTGAGCTTCATCCCCTTCTCGATGCCGTTCAGGCCTGCGGCGAGCACCGCAGCGGTGGCGAGGTAGGGATTCATGTCGGCGCCCGGGCAACGGGTTTCGAGGCGCGTGGATTTGGGCCCGCCCACGATCACGCGAAAGGAAGCGGTGCGGTTGTCCACCGCCCACGTCGGCTTCACCGGCGCCCAGAAGCCGTCCACCAGGCGCTTGTACGAGTTGATGGTGGGCCAGTACATGGGCGCCATCTCCATGAGGCCCGTCACCTGGCCGGCGACGTAGCTCTCGAGGAGCTTCGACATCCCGCCATGGCGGCCGCGGGCGTCGTGGAAGACATTCTTCGAGCCGTCGCTCAAGCTCTGGTGCAGGTGGCCCGAGCAGCCCGGGAGTTGCGCATTCCACTTCGCCATGAAGCTCGGCATGATGCCGAAGCGCGCGCCAATCTCCTTCGCGCCCGCCTTGAAGAGGATGGCGCGATCGGCGGCCTCGAGCGCCTCGGAATAGAGCAGCGCCGCCTCATACACGCCCGGCCCGGTTTCCGTGTGCAGGCCTTCGATCGGCACGCCGAAGAGCGCCATCTCGTCCATCAGGGCGTTGAAGTAGTCGCGATTCAGGTTCGCGCGCAGGAGCGAGTAGCCGAACATGCCAGGCGTGATCGGCGTGGGCCCCACGCCCTTCTTCTCGGCCCAGGTGTGCGGCGTCTCGGAGAAGTTGAAGAACTCGAACTCGGAGCCGACCATGGCGGTAAAGCCCATCTTCTCGGCGCGCTTCAGCACCCGCTTGAGCGTCTGGCGCGGGCAGAGCGGATGCGGCTTGCCGTCGTGGGTCACGAAATTGCCGAGGAAGAACGGGACGCCACCGTCCCACGGCACGGTGCGGTAGGTGCCGAGGTCGATGCGGGCGAGCGCGTCGGGAAAGCCATGCTGCCAGCCGGTGAGCTTGGTGTTGTCGTAGCACTGGTCGCCCGAGTCCCAGCCGAACACCACGTCGCAGAAGCCGAAACCGCTTTCCACGGCAGAGAAGAACTTGTCGCGGTGGATGTACTTGCCGCGCAGGATGCCGTCGATGTCGGAGCAGGCCACCTTCACCTTGCCGATGGTCGACTTGCGGATCGCGTCGACGATGGTGGGCGCGTCCTTCATTCCGCTCGTGGTCTTCTTCATTTTCGATCCATTCTCAAAGGCTTCCTCTGCGATCCTCCGCATTTCCTCTGCGAACCTCTGCGTTACCGGCTTCAGACCGCGCAGCGCGCGGCGATTTCCAGATAGTGCCCGATCGCAGGCGTAGTCGCCCCGGGAACCTTGGCGGCATCGTCCCATCGGCGCACGCGCATCGCATCCGCGGCGTGGGGCTTTGCGAGGAAAGCGCTCGTCTCGTCGCGGGAGAAGATACCGCCCTGCAACGTGAGGCTGCGCTTCGAATCCTCGGACAGCGCCTCGTAGTAGTCGGGCTCGAGGGCGCAGAGGGCGCGCTTCGCGTCCACGTGGAGCCGGATGGGTTCGATCACCTGCGGCCCGAAAAGGGTCCGCAGGAACGGAATCGCGAAATACTGGTGCTGGTCGTCGATGCCCCGCGCGGTGGGGTTTTCGCCCTGCAGGTTCAGGAGGTGGCCGAGGTCGTGCAGGAGTGCTGCCGTCACCAGCTCGATCGGCGCCTCGGCGTGCTCGGCCAGCTGGGCCGACTGCAGCGCGTGCTCGAGCTGGGTCACTCCCTCGCCGCTGTAGGCGATGTGGCCGTGGTCCCGGAAAAGCTTCTCGATGTCCGCAACCTTGAGGCCCATGGCAGCGCTACTTCGCGGGACCCGCCAGCGGCCCGTCGCGCGCGAGATCGGGATTCGCCTTGAAGACGCCGGTCGAGTCACCACGCAGGCGGCTCCTGCGCAGCTGCCCGGCTTGTTCGAGGATCGGATAGGCGGTGGAGCAGAAGAACGAGTTGATGCGCCGCAGGTCGCTGATCAGGTCGAGGTGCAGCGAGCTGGTCTCGATCGACTGCACCGTCTGCCCGGCGAGGCGGTCGAGGTGCGAGTCATGGTAGGCGCGCTCGAGGTCGCGGAAGCGCTCCTTCTCGACCAGGAGCTGCTGCGCGCTCTTCACATCGCCGTTGAGGAACACCGACAGGCCGAGGCGCAGGTTCACCACCAGTTTCTCGTGCAGCTCGGTGATCTCGCGCATCCCGGCCTCCGAAAAGGACAGGCCATGCGCGATCTTCTTGTCGCGCAGGTCTTCCATGATGCGCTCCATGATGTCGCCGACGTGCTCGAGGTTGATGGTGAGCGAGATGATCTCGGTCCATCGCCGGCTGTCGCGCTCGTCGAGGGCCTCGCGGCTGATCTGCGTGAGGTAGAGCTTGACCGCGGTGTAGAGGCGGTCCACGTCGTCGTCGAGCCGGATGACCTCGTCGACCTTTTTCAGGTCGTTGCTGCGGATCGCCTGGAGCATGCCGTGGAGCATCTGCTCGACGGTGTCGCCGATGCGAAGCGTCTCCCGCGCGGCGTTGGCGAGGGCGAGCGCCGGCGTGTCGATGGCGGCGAGGTCGAGGTGCTTCGGCTCGGTCTGCGGCACGCGCTCGCTCACCTGGGGGAACCACCGCTCGACCAGATTGGCCACCCTGTCGGTGAGCCCGAGGAAGATCATCGCGAGCGTCACGTTGAAGAGCACGTGGAAATGCACCACCTGCCGGCGGGCGTCGGTGTCGAAGCGCGCGATCAGCTCGAGCGCCCACGGCATTGCGAGCGAGAAGATGATGACGCCGGCGACCTTGAAGAGGAGGTTGCCGATGGCCACGTTGCGCCCCCCGCCCGGCGTGCGCGCGTTGATCAGGAGCGCGAGGAAGCCGCTGCCGAGGTTCGCGCCGAGCACGAGGCCGAGTGCCACCGGGACAGAAACCACGTTCGAGGCGGCGAGCGTGGAGGACAGCAGCACCACCGCCAGGCTCGACCACGAGAGCACGGTGAAGATCGCTCCCAGCAGCATGTCGAGCATCGGGTCGCCGGTGAGGGTGGCGAAGATCACCTTCGCGCCCGCCCCCTGGGTGATCGGCTTCGTCGCCTGCACTACCAGCTGCAGCGCAAGGATGATGAGTCCGAGCCCGATCGCCACGCGCCCGATCTGGCCGGCACGGGTGTTGCGCCGCGACAGGAAGAAGACCACCCCGAAGGTGATGAGGATCGGCGAGAGCCACGCGAGGTCGAGCGAGAACACCTGCGTCATCAGCGCGGTGCCCACGTCGGCGCCGAGCATGATCGCCAGCGCCGCCGAAAGGGCGATCAGGTTCTGCGAGACGAACGAGCTCGCGATGAGCGCCGTGGCGCTCGAGGACTGCACCAGGCCCGTGACGCCGAGGCCCGCAAGGAAGGCCGAGCCGCGGTTGGCCACGCTCTTGGAAAGGATGCGGCGCAGGTCCGCGCCGAACACGCGCAGGATTCCGGTGCGCACGATGTGCGTGCCCCAGACGAGGAGGGCGACGCTAGCGAGGAGGTTGAGGAGCGTCTGCATTAACCCGACGGCAGGCTGAATGTCTTGAGGTTGGTGAAGCTCTTGATCGCTTCCTGCACGCCTTCCTTGTAGCCGAGCCCCGAATCCTTGATGCCGCCGAAGGGCGTGAGCTCGAGGCGGTAGCCCGGGACCTCGCGGACGTTCACGGTGCCGACGTGGAGCTCGGCCACGAAGCGGTTGATGTAATCGAGACGGTTGGTGCACACCGCGGAGGAGAGCCCATAGGCGGTGCCGTTCGAGATCGCGATCGCATGGTCGATGTCGCGGAAGCGGATCACGGGGGACACCGGGCCAAACGTTTCCTGCAGGACCACGGTCATCTTCGGGTCGACCCGGTCGAGCACCGTGGGGGAATAGAGCGCGCCCTGGCGCTCGTTGCCCGCGAGGAGCTTCGCGCCCTGCGCCACCGCCTCGTTCACCCGCGCCTCGAAGAGCGTCGCCGCCGCCTCGTCGATCACGGTGCCCATTTCCATTTTCGGATCCATCGGATCGCCGTAGGTCCACGCGCGTGTCTTGGCCAGCAGCATCTCGACGAAGCGCTCCGCCACGGACTCCTGCACCAGCATGCGCTTGACCGCGGTGCATCGCTGGCCGCTGTTCTTGTAGGAGCCCTGGACCGCGAGGCTCGAGGCCTCGTCCAAGTCGGCGTCCTCCATCACGATGATCGGGTCGTTGCCGCCCAGCTCGAGGACGATGCGCCGGTAGCCCGCCTTCGCCGCAATCGACTTGCCCACGGCGACGCCGCCCGTGAAGGTGACCAAGTCCACGTTCTCGTTGGTGATGAGCTCATCCGCGATCTCGCGCGGATCGCCCGTGATCACCTGGAACATCTCGCGCGGCAGCCCCGCCTCGTAGAGCAGCTCGGCCAGGTAATACGCCGACATCGGCGTCTTTTCCGAGGGCTTCAACACCATGCGGTTGTTGGTCGCGATCGACGGCGCCACCTTGTGGGCCACCTGGTTCATCGGGTGGTTGAACGGGGTGATGGCCGAAATCACGCCGAGGAGCGGCTCGCGGCGCGTGTAGACGCGGCGGTTCTTGCCGTGGGGGGTGAGGTCGCACGAGAACGACTGGCCGTCGTCGCGCAACGCTTCCATGGCGCTGAAGGTGAAGACGTCGCAAACGCGCCCCACCTCGTAGGTCGAGTCCTTCTTCGACAGGCCCGATTCCCGCGTGATGAGGTCGGAGGCCTGCGCGACCCGCCCGCGCAGCAGCTCGGCCGCCTTCTGCATGATCGTCGCGCGATCGTAGCGCGTAAGCCTGGGCTTATGCGCCCGCGCGGCGGCGAACGCCTTGCGGACCTCGTCGACGGAGGCCTTGGGGACAGTGCCGACGACCTCGCCCGTGTACGGGTAGCGGACTTCGATCACTCCCTGCTTGGCCGCGCGATCGTTCATGACGCCACCTTTTCCAGCGCCGCACGCCCCGCTCCATGGGCCTCGAGGTGGTTGAGGGCGATGTCGAGGATGTCGAAGTTGCGCAGCCGCTTTCCCGCAGCCACCGTGGCCCGGCGGTTGAAGAGGAGCGGCACGATCTGCTCCGAGATGCCCCCATGGGAGCGCAGCGGCGCGTCGAGCCCCGACAGGTCGTGGCGCGCGACGCTGGTGCCGAGCACCACGTGCCGTGTCGAGACGACCACCAGGTCGCCGAGACGGTCGGGCGGAAGCTCGAAGCGCTTCGCGGCCGCGGCATTGTCGAGCACGACTTCGATGCCCTCAGTGGACGCGAGCTTCGCCGCGACGGTGGCCTTGTCGGCGCCCTCCACATATATCGTGGCAAAGGATCCGAGGGCGCCGTGGTGGACCACGTACGGGTCGGTGATCGGCAGGATCACGCGCGCCTTTTCCTTGCCGATCCAGCCGTCGATCGCGTCCTGCAGGTAGATCACGTTGGGCGTGCCGTCGGCCTTCGTCTTGGCGTTCATGCCGTGGTCGGCGGTGAGCGCGATCGTGGCTCCCATGGAGTCCATCTTCGCGAGGTAGCGGTCCATCATCGCGTAGAAGCGGTTGGCGCCGTCGGTGCCCGGGGCGAACTTGTGCTGGATGTAGTCGGTGGTCGAGAGGTACATGAGGTCGGGGCGGCGGGTCTCGAGGAGCTTCACGCCCGCCGCGAACACGAATTCGGAAAGCTCTGCGCTGTACACCGACGGCACCGGCATGCCGACCAGCTCGACGACGTTCTCGATGCCGTTCTCGGCGATCGTCGCTTCAGCCGCCTTCTCCGAGGAAAAGCAGACGCAGCCACCGTCATCCCCGCGAAGGCGGGGACCCAATTTCATCCCATGACCCAGAAGCTTCCTCAGCTTGTCCTTCGCAGTAACCACCGCCACCTTGGCGCCCGCTTCCGCGAACGCGGCGAGGATCGTGCCCGCGCGCAGGTATTTCGGGTCGTTCATCATCACTTCGGCGTCGGCGTCGCGGTCGTAGAAGAAGTTGCCGCAGATGCCGTGCACCGCGGGCGGCGTGCCGGTGACGATGGAGAGGTTGTTGGGGTTGGTGAAGGAGGGGACGACGCAGTCGCCCTTGAACGCGGTGCCCGTGCCGAGCAGCTTGGCGAGAAACGGGATCGAACCCGCGCGGGCGGCCTCGGTGAGATAGTCGTACTCGCAGCCGTCCACGCAGACCACGACGAGGGGATCGGCCATCCAGCGGTAGCGGCGTCCGTTGACTTCGATGTTTTTCATCTCGAATTCCTCATCTGAATGTCGCGTGCAGGCGCTCGCGGCTTTCCATGGCGTGCTCGTAGAGGAGCTTGCCGGCGCGGTCCGAATCCCTGCGGGCCAGGGCCTCGACGATCTCGGCGTGCTCGCGGGTGGAGATCGGGAAGCTGTCGGCGCCGCGCGCGAGCGTCTCCTTGCGGTACAGATGCAGCTCGTTTACCAGGCGCCGATAGGCCGACAGCAGGGTGCCGTTGCCGGTGAGCGCGGCCAGGCGGTCGTGGAAGCGGACGTTGAGCGGGTAATTCGCCTCGACATCCTTCGCGCGCGCGGCCTGCTGCATCTTCTTCAGCAACTCGCGCAACTCGGCGAGCTCGGCGGGCCGGATCCGCTCGGCGAGCAGGCGCCCGATCAACTCGTCTAAGCCGGCGCGCACCTCGTAGATCTCGTCGGCCTCCGCGAGGGATACCTGGCGGACGAAGACTCCGCGGTTCTTCTCCATCCGCAGCAGTCCCGCCGACTCGAGCGCCCGGAACGCCTCGCGCACCGGGCCGCGTGAGACGTTGAGCCGGCCCGCGATATCCTCATCGTTCAGCTTGTCGCCGGGGGCGAGCTCGCCCGAGAGGATGCGCCGCTCCAGCTCGCGCTGCACCAGGGTGGTGAGGGAGTGGCTGCGCAAGAGCTCGAGCGCGTCGGAGTGGGTGGGGACTGCAACCATGCGGTCATCCAAAAGGAATACCTTGACATTAAATCGTTACAGTTTGTAGATTGTCAACAATCTGTAACCCGCGGATGCCACATTTCAACCACATGACCGCCGGCGCCCACCTTTCCATCCGCAATCTCTCGAAGTCCTTCGGCGCGCCGCAGAAGGCGCTTTCGAACGTGAGCATCGAGCTCGAGCCCGGGGAAATGGTCGCCCTGATCGGCGCTTCGGGCTCGGGCAAGTCGACGCTGCTGCGGCACGTGTCGGGGTTCATCGGCGCCGACCGCGGCTCGGGCGAGGTGCGTGTGGGTGAGCACGTCATGCAAGCCGACGGCCGCGTCGCTCGCGACATCCGCGCCCTGCGCGGCGAGGTCGGTTTCGTGTTCCAGCAATTCAACCTGGTGGGGCGGTTGTCGGTCATGACCAACGTCCTCGTCGGCTTGCTGCCCCGGGTGCCGCTGTGGCGCAGCCTCACCATGAGCTTTTCCGAGGAGCAGCGCGCCGAGGCGTGGCGGGCCCTGAAGAGCGTGGGCATCGAAGAGCTCGCCTGGCAGCGCGCGAGCACGCTCTCGGGCGGCCAGCAGCAGCGCGTCGCGATCGCACGCGCGCTGGTGCAGCGCGCGCGGCTGATCCTCGCCGACGAGCCGATCGCCTCCCTCGACCCGGAAAGCGCGCGCAACGTGATGGAGATCCTGGCGCGCATCAACCAGGAGCACGGCATCACGGTGCTGGTCTCGCTCCATCAGGTCCAGTTCGCGCGCCGCTTCTGCGTCCGCACGGTGGCGTTGCGGCTCGGCGAAGTCGTCTACGACGGTCCGTCGGCGGACCTCACCGCGCCCTTGCTCCGCAACCTCTACGGCACCGCCGTGGATGAGATGCTCGACGGCACCGGGACGCTCGATGCCGTCATGAACGATCCGCTGGTCAACGCAACGCTCGCGGCGTCGGCCGCGGCATGAAAGGGGGGAAAACCATGATTCGCTTCAGATCGCTGCTCGCCGCCGCGCTGATGGTCGCCGGTTCGGCGTGGGCCCAGGAGATCAACTTCGGCATCATCTCCACCGACCGCAGCGCGGCCATCCGGTCGATGTGGGAGCCGTTCATCGAGGACATGCAGAAGGAGACCGGTCTCAAGGTAAACCCGTTCTTCGCCACCGACTACACCGGCATCATCGAGGCACAGCGCTTCAACAAGATCCAGGTAGCGTGGTACGGCAACAAAAGTGCCATCGAGGCGGTCGACCGCGCCAACGGCGAGGTGTTCGCGCAGTTCATCGACCTGCACGGCACTCCGGGCTACTACAGCTAC
>JANNKG010000018.1:0-2052 GCA_031396185.1 Burkholderiales bacterium
AGCGGCATCAGGTACTCGAACATGGAGCCGCTCCAGGACACCAGGACCGATTGGCCCCCCGAAGTCGTGAGCAGGCGGCCGAGCGCGAACCAGTTCTCCTGGGACAGCTGCCCCTGCGAGATCGCGACGAAGCTGGAGAACCGCGCTTCGGAAGCAAGCAGGTCGTAATAGCTGGGATCAAGCCTTCGCTCGGAAACGTTGTACCCGATCGCCAGCAGGTGACGCGCCCGGTCGTAGAGAAAATCGTAGTTCATTCGGGCTAGCTCATCGCATTGCAGCACCAGGCGCTCGATCTCGGCCATCCGTTCGGCGGCACGGTATCCCTCGACGGCGGGCGGCAATTGCGCCTCGAGCGCCGCAAGCTCGCGCAGCGTCGGGATATCACGCTCGTCCAGCGCGCTCGAAGGCGCGAGAAACGCCATCTCGTCACGCACGATCCGGCACTGTTGGACGAGGGCTTCCGCCCAGAAACCCGCGTCGCTCCCGGGAGCAGCCACGACATGCGCGGCGATCCCGGCAACGCTCTCATCGAGCCGGTCGAGCCGCTGGCGCACGGCCGCAAGGGTCGCGGGCCGGGAGTCGCAGGCGGTTTCCAGCTCCCTTTGCAATCGCAGGAGGGGCGCAGGCTTGGGATCGCCGACGGCATCGAGAAGAATCCCCAGCGTGTCGCTCAGGCCCTCGAACCAGCGCAGGTCCACGATTCTGCGGTCGGCGAGCGCGAGCAGGCCGGGCCGCAGGGTCATCAGGTGGCCGGCGAGGTTCCCGCTGTCCACCGAGGAGACGTAGAGAGGAGCGAGCGGCTTCAGAGATTGCGTGTCGTACCAGTTGTAAAAATGCCCCTCGTGCCGATCCATGGCCGCCATCGTGGCCATCGCGTTCGACGTACGCAGGATGAGTTGGCCGACCGGGATATAGCCGAAGTCGCAAGCCGTCAAGTTCGCCAGCAGTGCAAGGCCCATGTTCGTCGGCGACGTGCGATGCGCGACTCCTACAGCCGCATGTTCCTGGAAGTTGTCCGGCGGAAGCCATTGGTCATCGGGTCCGACGAAGGAATCGAAGAACGCCCATGTCCTTCGCGCTAGCTTGCGCAGGAAAAGCGTCTGGTCCATGCTGAGCCGCGCCTCGCGGCGAGCAAGCGGCCTGCCGAGCCACCACGCAATTCCCGGCGAAATGAACCACAGAACAAGTATCGGCGCCGCTGCCGCCAGGGCCGTCGAAGCGGACAGCGTCATCCCCGCCGCGGCAGCCGTGGCGATGGCCGGGGCGATCCACATCGACTTGACCGATGCCAGAAGCGCGGAGCGCCCGCGTGTGTCGTCGATGCGGCGCCGATCGGGTTCGTCGGCAGCCGACGGATTCCATTCGAGGAGTCGTCGATGCGTAACGAGCATCCGCCACGCGGTCCGCGCGATCGCATCGAGGTTGACCGTCGCCTCGTGCGGGAGGAATGCGAGTGTCAGCGCCGTACAGGCGACATGGCGCCCCACCTCGCCCGCGATATCGGCGAAGTGCTGCCGTGCCAGTACCTCGTCGGGCTTTCTCAGGGAAACGAGGAGGACGGCGCTTGCAGCGGGAATGAAAACGATCGCAATCACCGCCAACGTCCACACCCACGCGCCCGCGAGCACGGTCCACCCGAGCAGCAGGAGCAGCGTCAAGGCCGCCGGGACCAGGCTGCGCCGCAGGTTGTCGAAGAGCTTCCACATCGAAAGCGCCGACAAGGGATTGCTCAGCCGGCGCCCGCTTGGGCCTGGCACGCGCGGCAGCAACCACCCCGCCAGCTGCCAGTCGCCGCGGATCCAACGGTGCCGCCGGCTCATGTCCGCGTCGTAGGTCGACGGATGCTCCTCATACAACTGCACGTCGCTCAGCAAGCCCGCGCGCGCGTAGCAGCCCTCGAGAAGATCGTGGCTCAGGATTCGATTCCCGGGAAATCGGCCGTGCACGGCGCGCTCGAACGCGTCGACGTCGTAGATCCCCTTGCCGATGAATGAACCCTCGCCGAACACGTCCTGGTAGACGTCGGAGACGGCTCGCGTGTAGGGGTCGATG
>JANNKG010000048.1:0-8296 GCA_031396185.1 Burkholderiales bacterium
GCCACCAGCGTGTCGACGGTTGGCACGCCGGTGATGTCGATGATCGCGATCGAGGCGGAGGTGTCGACGATCTTCTCGAGCAGGCTTTCCATCACCACCTGGGTGCGGCCGCTGTCCAGCGTGCCGATGAGCGGCAGAGCCACGATCTGGTCCCACAACTGGACCACCGGAGTCGACAGCTCGAGCAGCTCGCGCTGCTGGCGCTGGATCACGCCCTCGCGGGTCTTCTGGTAGGCCTCCATCGTGAACAGGCCGAGCTTGTCGAGCATGGTCGTGGCCATCCACACCTGCTCGGCGAAGGCTTGCGGGTTGCGTTCGAGATCCGCGCGCAGCCGCGTGAAGATCGGCTGCTTGAGCGAGAAGACGAACGTCGCCGTCTCGGTCGGCGAAAAACCCTGCAGAGCGCGCGACGACGAAAGCGTGCTCAGGATGTCGCGAACGCGGTCCCACTCGGCTCCCTCGATCGCCGCTCCGGTACTCATCGCCTCGACGCTGGCGCCGAGGAACTCTTTCGACACGCGTCGCGACTCGACCTCGTGGATCGGATCCTTGCGCTTCTGGAAGGCGGCCTGCTCGCGGATCCACTCGGCGAGGATTTCGGCTTCGTTCTTGCGGATGATGGCGGCGAGGCCGCCTTTTTCCTGCTCTTCTTTCATGGGGGATCCCTTCGAACGCCCGGCTGCCGAGCGCGAATGCTGAGGTGGATAAGGCGGGTGGATGTCGATTGTCTCCCCCCGGGACAGCCGTGTATGTACGGTGACCGACACAGCGCCGCATCGGTACAATCTACCGATGACTCGCAGCAAGCTCCGTTTCACCAAAATGCACGGCCAAGGCAACGACTTCGTGGTCCTGGACGGCGTGCGCCAGGCGATAAAACTTGCGCCGGAGGCCGCGCGCCGGCTCGCCGACCGCCACCTCGGAATCGGCTGCGACCAGGTGCTGCTCGTGGAGCGTGCGCGATCGGAAGGTAACGACTTCCGCTACCGCATCTTCAACGCCGACGGCGGCGAGGTGGAGCAATGCGGCAATGGCGCGCGTTGCTTCGCGCGCTACGTGCTCGACGAAGGCCTCAGCGACAAGCGCGAGATCCGGGTGGAAACCGCGAGCGGCGTGATCGTCCCGCGGGTCGAGGACTCGGGGCAGGTGACCGTCGACATGGGCCCGCCGCGCTTCGAGCCGCGCGAGGTCCCGTTCCTCGCCGAGGAAACGAAGGACCTCTACGAGTTACGGGTGGCGGGCTTCCCGGTGGAGGTGAGCGTGCTCTCGATGGGCAACCCCCACGCGGTACAGCGAGTCGAGGACGTCGATCGCGCGCCGGTGGCGACCCAGGGCCCGCTGATCGAGCGCCATCCCGCTTTCCCGCAGCGGGTGAACGCCGGCTACATGCAGGTGCTCTCCCGCGGCCACTTGAAGCTGCGCGTGTGGGAGCGCGGCGCGGGCGAGACCCTCGCCTGCGGCACCGGTGCGTGCGCGGCCGTGGTGGCGGGCATCCGCCGCGGGCTCCTCGACGAGGAAGTCCGCGTGACGACCCGCGGAGGCGACCTCGTCATCCGCTGGTCCGGTGCCCAGCAGCCCGTTATGATGACGGGCGATGCGGTGCGGGTTTTCGACGGCGAAATCGAACTCTAGGGAGAAACGTTGCTCACGGCCGAACAAGTGGCGGAATTCCTCCGGCAGAACCCGGGGTTCTTCGAAACCCACGTCGATGTGCTGATGAACCTGCAGATCCCGCATCCCCACGGTGGCCGGGCGGTTTCGATCGGCGAGCGCCAGCTGGTCGCGGTGCGCGAGAAATCCAAGCTCCTCGAGGACAAGCTGCGCGAGCTGATCCAGTTCGGCGAGGAGAACGACGCCGTGGGTGACAAGGTCCAGCGGCTCGCTTGCCGCCTGATCGAGGCGCCGAGCCTGGACGCAGCGCTCGACACGCTCTATCTCGACCTGCTCGACCATTTCGCGGTGCCGCATGTGGCGGTGCGCCTGTGGCGCGTCGCCGAGGAGAATCCAGACACCAAGGAGTTCTCCCGCGTGGCCGGCGAGATGCACGAGTTCGTCGAGCGGATGGACGCGCCCTATTGCGGCAACCATGCGGTTTACGAGAGCCAGGCGTGGTTCGGCGAGGCGGCGGCGCACCTCAAGTCCTTCGCGCTGGTGCCGCTCGCCCGCGACGGCCTCACCTTCGGCGTCGTGGCCCTTGCATCCGAGGACCCGCGGCGCTTCTATGCCGAGATGGGCACGCTGCATCTGGCGCGCATCGGCGAACTCATGAGCCACGCGCTCTGGCGGTTCGTGACACCGGTCCGTGAGCACGCCGCCTAGCGCCTCCCCGATTACGACGCTCGGGGACGGGCTCGAGCGCTATCTGTCTTATCTGCGCAACGAGCGGCGCCTGTCGAGCCACACCCTGGCCGCCTATGCGCGCGACGCGAAGTTACTCACCGGCCTGGCCGGGAGCCGCGCGCTCGAGGCGCTTGGCGCCGCCGACATTCGCCGTTTCGTGGCGACGCTGCACGGCAAGGGCCAGTCGCCGCGCTCCCTCGCACGCATCCTGTCGAGCTGGCGTGGGTTCTACGAATGGCTCGGGCGCACGCGCGTGGTGGCCTCGAATCCGTGCGCGGGCGTGAAGTCACCGCGTGCGCCGCGCCACCTCCCCGAGGTGCTCTCGCCGGACGACGCGGTCCGCCTGGTTTCGCGCGAAGACCCATCGCCGCTGGGCCGGCGCGACCGCGCCCTGTTCGAGCTCGCCTATTCTTGCGGCCTGCGCGTCGCCGAGCTCACCGGCCTCGACCTCGAGGCGATCGACGCCGGCACGGGAGAAGTGCGCGTCACCGGCAAGGGATCCAAAACGCGCATCGTCCCGGTGGGCGAGCCGGCGCTGAAGGCGATCGCCCTCTGGCTGCCGGTGCGGGCGGGCATCGCCAGGCCCGGCGAGAAGGCGCTCTTTGTCACCCTCGCCGGACGGCGCCTGGGCCCACGGGAAGTGCAAAGGCGCATCAAGATTTGGGCCACGGCCGCCGGGATTGGGGTCGATGTCCATCCCCACATGCTGCGGCACTCCTTCGCCTCCCACGTGCTGCAGTCCTCGGGCGACCTGCGCGCCGTACAGGAGATGCTGGGCCACGCAAGCATCGCGTCCACCCAGGTCTACACGCACCTCGACTTCCAGCACCTCGCCAAGGTCTACGATTCCGCGCATCCCCGCGCCCGCAAGAAGAAGGCATAGGATACCGACGATGGCCGCAACCCCGACCCCAGACCTCATTCCCGTCACCATCCTCACCGGCTTCCTGGGCGCCGGGAAGACCACGCTGCTCAACCGCATCCTGACCGAGCAGCACGGCGAGAAGATCGCGGTGATCGAGAACGAGTTCGGCGAAACCGGCATCGACAACGACATATTGGTGCGCGACAAGCAGGAGCAGATCGTGGAGATGAACAACGGCTGCGTGTGCTGCAGCGTGCGCGGCGACCTGGTGCGCATCCTCGGCGACCTCGGCAAGCAGAGGAAGCAGGGCAAGCTCAAGTTCGACCGCGTGATCATCGAGACCACGGGCCTGGCCAATCCGGGGCCGGTGGCGCAGACCTTCTTCATGGACGAGGCGATCCACGACCAGTACCTCCTGGACGCGGTGGTGACGGTAGTCGATGCCAAGCACGCGCAGAAGCAGCTCGACCAGCACGACGAGGCGCGACGCCAGGTGGGGTTTGCCGACCGCCTCCTGCTGTCGAAGACCGACCTGGTGGATGATGCCAAGGTCGAGGCGCTGGCGAAGCGGCTGCGGCAGATGAACCCGCGCGCGCACCAATCGCGGGTGCACATGGGCAACGCCGATATCAAGGAGCTGCTCGACATCCGCGGCTTCAACCTCAACGCCGCACTCGAAGTCGATCCCGAGTTCCTCACCAGCGACGCCCACGAGCACGCCGACGAGGTGACTTCGTTCGTGTGGAAGGACCCGCGCCCGATGCACATGGAGAAGATCGAGACGTTCCTGTCGCTCATGGTGCAGAACTACGGCGAGGACCTGCTGCGCTACAAGGGCGTGCTCAACATCCAGGGCGAGCCGCGCCGCATGATCTTCCAGGGCGTGCACATGTTGATGGGCGGCACGCCGGGGAAGCCGTGGGAGCCGGGCGAAGCGCGCGAGAGCGTGATGGTGTTCATCGGGCGCAAGATTCCGCGCCGCCTCTTCGAGGAAGGCCTCGCCTACTGCGTTGCTTGAGATTCGCGGCCTGCGGCACGAGTACGCGGGGCGCACCGTGCTCGACCTGCCGTTCTGGGAGGTCGCGCGCGGCGAAGCGACGCTGGTCCTCGGACCCTCGGGCAGTGGCAAGAGCACATTGCTCGCCGCGATCGCGGGGCTGCTCACGCCCACCGCTGGACGGATCGCGATCGCCGGGGTGGACCTCACCGCCATGGGGGGGCCGGCGCGCGATGCATTCCGCGCGCGCCACGTCGGGATCGTCCCGCAAACGCTGCACCTCATCGGGGTGCTCGACGCACGCGACAACGTGCGCATCGCGCGGCGCCTCGCGGGCCTGCCGGAAGACTCCGCCTGGGTCGACGCCTGCCTCGAGGGCCTGGGGATCGCAGGGCTCGCGCGGCGGCGCGCGACCGAGCTGTCGGTGGGCGAGGCACAACGCGTGGCGATCGCGCGCGCGGTGGCCAACCGACCCGCGCTGATCCTCGCCGACGAGCCCACGTCCGCGCTCGACGACGCGGCGTGCGAGAAAGCCATCGGCCTGCTGCGCGGCCAGGCTGCCGCATGCGGCGCAGCGCTCGTGGTGGCGACGCACGATCGGCGCGTCCGCACGCACTTCACGCGGGCGCTGGAGCTGTGAGCGTGCTGCGCCTCGCGTGGGCGTATCTCGCCGCGCGCCCGCTGCTCACCGCGCTGCACGTGCTGATGCTCGCCATTGGCGTGGGCACGATGGTGCTGCTGCTCCTCTTCACCGCGCAGACCGAGGAGCGGCTGGCACGCGACGCACAGCCCGTCGACCTGGTCGTCGGCGCGAAGGGCAGCCCGCTGCAGCTCATCCTTTCGGCGGTCCTGCACGTCGACGTGCCCACCGGCAACATTCCGTACGAGGCGGCGCGCGCGCTCGGCGCCAGTCCGATGATCGCGCAGGCGGTCCCGGTGTCGCTCGGCGACAGCTTCCGCGGCTTCCGCATCGTCGGGACGGTACCCGCCTACCTGGACATGTACAGTGCGCGGCCCGCCCACGGCAGGATCTTCGCAGCGCCGATGGAGGCGGTGCTGGGGGCGGAGGTTGCGCGGCGCACCGGGCTCGCGGCCGGCGGCTCGTTCGCCGGCTCGCACGGACTCGCGGCGGGTGCGGCGCACGCGGCCCATCCCTACCAGGTCGTGGGCGTGCTCGCGCCCACCGGCACGGTGGTGGACCGGCTGGTGGTCACCTCGGTCGAAAGCGTGTGGGAAGTGCACGCGGAGCACGGGGCGACTTCACCCTCTACGCGCGAGATCACGGCGCTGCTCATTCGCTACCGCACGCCGCTGGCCGCCGCGACCTTCCCGCGCCAGGTGAATGCCACCACCGTGATGCAGGCGGCCGCACCCGCCTACGAGACCGCGCGGCTGATGAACCTGGTGGGAGCCGGCGCCGATGCGATGCGCCTCTTCGCCTTCGTCCTGATGGCCACCGCCGCGTTGTCGATGTTTGCCGCGCTCATGTCGGCGTTGCAGGAGCGGCGCTACGACCTGGCACTGCTGCGCACCCTGGGGGCACGCCCCGCCACGCTCTTTGCCCTGCTCGCCGCCGAAGGCGTGACGCTCGTGGTAGCGGGGGTTATACTGGGTTTGGCCCTCGGTCATGGGGCCGCAGAGGCCCTCGGGCGCTGGATCGCGCGCTCGAATTCCTGGTCGATCACCGGCTTCGCATGGGTGTCGCAGGAAGTTTGGGTTGCGCTCGCGGTCCTCGCGGCGGGCGTGGCGACATGCCTGCTGCCGGCAGTCCAGGCTTATCGTCGCGACCCGGCGATCCTACTGAAGCGATAGAAAATGCCCGCGCGCACGATTGCAATTCTTCTCGCTGCCCTGGTGCTTGCGTTCGCGCCGAGCGCCCGAGCCCAGGCCCCGAAGGGCCTGCAGGTTCCGGGCGGCGCGATCGAGGCGACGCCCGCGGGGGCGACGCCGTGGGAGCTCCTGCAGCAGGCCAAGACGGTGCAGAAAGCGGACAAGCGCTTCGGACCAGTCTTCACGCGGGAGATCCGCAACCTCGACCAGAAGGAAGTGCAGCTCTACGGCTTCATGATGCCGCTCGACCAGACGGCGAAGCAGAAGCGCTTCCTGCTGGCCTCGTTTCCGCCCCATTGCGCCTTCTGCCTGCCGGGCGGGCCTGAATCGATGGTCGAGGTCCTCGCCGACAAGCCGATCGAGTTCACCTACGAGCCGATCCTCGTGAGCGGGCGCATGTCGGTTCTCGACGACGACGTCGTGTATTACCGCCTGAGCAACGCGAAAGCGTTGCAACCGTAGCGGCGCATGGCCACTCCCGCCACAGGCAGCACCGGAGGCGCGAGGCCGGCCGCGCGCGTCGCGCGCCTGGGTTCCGAGGAATACAACTCGGCTTCGCTGCCCACGGCGCAGGAAGCGGCGGTGCTCTATTCCGCCAACCATGCCGCGGCGGCGACGGGCGTGCTGAGGGATGAGATCAAGGACGTCATGGGCCGCAACAACAAGCAGGCTTGGCTGATGCTCTTCGACCTGTATCAACTCGAACCCAACCGCGAGGAGTACGACGCGCTCGCGATGCTCTTCACCGTGAAGTTCGAGCAGTCGCCGCCGGCGTGGGCGGAGAACGGCGATGCCGGCAGCGACCCGCGACGCGTCCAGAGCCGCGAACGCAAGGACTACTTCGCGCTCAAGCCCGGCGCCGATGGCGACCTTGCCGCGGAGATCGATCGGCTGCTGGCCTTCAGCGATGCCCAGGGCACGGTGCGAATCGACGTGAGCAAGGTGAACGCGATCGGTACGGAAGATGCGACCCGCCTCGCTGGCGCGCTCGCCAAGCTGCGCAAGAAAAAAATGCCGATGTGGTTCAACCACCTCGACGGGCTCGAGACGGTGTTGCGCGCGGCATTCAACGAACGTGCCACCGAGGACCAGCGCCCGTTCTGGCTGCTGCTCTTCGAGCTGCTGGTGCTGCAGGGCAAGGACGATGCGTTCGAGGAGCTCGGCCTCGAGTACGCGGTCGCCTTCGAGATTTCGCCGCCGAACTGGGAGGCGTACGCGAATACCGTGACGGATGCGGTGGCGAAGGCCGCGTCGGGGGCCCTGGCCCTCGCGGCGGCGCCGTCCGCACCCGAGGCGGGCTACGAGATGAAGGGCGTGTTGTCGCCAGCCAGCACCAACCAGGTCGCGGAGCTCAACGCACATGCGGCCGAGCGCGCCGAGGTGGTGGTCGACATGGGCAAGGTCATGCGCATCGACTTCGCGTTTACCTCGACCTTCTTCGACACCGTGAAGGCGATCCAGCTCGCCGGCAAGCGCGTCATCCTCACGAATTTGAATGAAGTGAACGCGGCGCTCCTCGAGGCCCTGGGGGTCAACCGCTACGCGATCCTGGTGCGCCGCAAGTCGACTTGAAATCCCAACAGAAATATTTGGGATTTCGTCGATCATGGCCGTTAGCCAGACTCTAAGAAGGGCCTATTCGCTACCCCGATGATCCCCCGATGAGCTCAGAGCTCCCGCAGTTCCATGGCACCACCATCCTCTCCGTGCGGCGCGGGGCGAGCGTCTCCATGGGCGGCGACGGCCAGGTGACCCTTGGCAACGTGGTCATCAAGGCCTCCGCCCGCAAGGTGCGCCGCCTCTACCAGGAGCGCATCCTCGCCGGCTTCGCGGGCGCCACGGCCGACGCTTTCACGCTGTTCGAGCGCTTCGAGGCAAAGCTCGAGAAGCACCAGGGCAACCTGCTGCGCTCCGCGGTGGAGCTCGCGAAGGACTGGCGCACCGACCGGATGCTGCGGCGCCTGGAGGCGATGCTCGCCATCGCCGATCGCCAGACCTCGCTGGTGATCACAGGCAACGGCGACGTGCTCGAGCCCGAGCACGGCCTGCTCGCCATCGGCAGCGGCGGCGGCTTTGCGCAGGCCGCGGCACTCGCCCTCCTGGACAACACCCAGCTCGAGCCCGCCGAGATCGTGAAGCGCTCGCTCTCGATCGCGGGCGACATGTGCATCTACACCAACCAGAACCACGTGATCGAGACGCTGTGAGCGCCACCCCCACTCCCGCCTCCGCTGCCGCCGACCCCGCGCCGATGATGACGCCGC
>JANNKG010000069.1:0-7478 GCA_031396185.1 Burkholderiales bacterium
GGCGATTTGACCCGGCGCGGCAAAGAGAGCGAAGACGCTGTGGGCAGAGTTGTGGGACTGGTCAACAAGATGCTTGAGCCGGATCGGGCGGCGCGTGATCGTTCTCGGTGGCGGCAATACTGCGATGGATTGCTGCCGCTCGTCGCGGCGGCTCGGCGGCGATGACGTGAAGGTCATCGTGCGCTCGGGGTTCGAGGAGATGAAGGCGAGCCCGTGGGAGAAGGAGGACGCGATGCATGAGGGCATCCCGATCCTGAATTTCCTGGTGCCGAAGGCATTCCTGCACGACCAGGGGCAGCTGACCGGGGTGCAGTTCGAGAAGGTGAAGGCGGTTTATGACGCCAAGGGCCGCCGATCTCTCGTCGCCACCGGGGAGCCCGATGCGGTCTACGAATGCGACGATGTGCTGGTCGCGGTGGGCCAGGAGAACGCCTTTCCCTGGATCGAGCGCGATGTCGGGGTGGATTTCGACCAATGGGGTATGCCCGTGGTCGATCCCCTCACGCTGCAATCCACCCGGCCCGACCTCTTCTTCGGGGGCGACGCGGCGCTCGGCCCCAAGAACATCATCTGGGCGGTGGCCCACGGCCACGATGCCGCGATCTCGATCGACCGGCTGTGCCACGGCGAGGACGTGAAGCTCAGGCCCGCGCCGCACGTGAACCTGATCTCCCAGAAGATGGGTATTCACGAGTGGAGCTACGACAACCAGGTGGCGCCGGAGGCGCGCTTCAAGGTGCCACTGAAGGACCTGGCCATCGCGCTGAAAGATATCCGCCAGGAGGTTGAGCTGGGGTTCGACCCGCAGCTCGCCTGGAAGGAGGCGCAGCGCTGCCTCAACTGCGATGTCCAGACGGTGTTCGCCCCCAAGCTCTGCATCGAATGCGACGCTTGCGTGGATATCTGCCCGATGGATTGCATCACCTTCACCGCCGATGGGGAGGAGGGCGAGCTGCGCGCGCGGCTCAATGCCCCCGCCCAGGACCTGGAACAGGCGATCTACGTGGCAGGGGGACTCAAGACCGGCCGGATCATGGCCAAGGACGAGGACGTGTGCCTGCATTGCGGGCTGTGTGCGGAGCGTTGCCCGACGGGCGCCTGGGACATGCAGAAGTTCCTGCTGGACCCGGCCCAGGCGGGCCCCGGCTGCAGGCAGCCGGCCTTCCCGCGCAGGGCGGCCGCCTGAGCGTTACGCCTGTAATGGCGTGGAAATCAGGGCAACTTGGTGCGCCCCTAGACTTCGACGGCATCAGGGTCATAAAAAGGGAAATCCCCATGTCGTCACGAGAATCGCAACACACGCTTGCGCGGCGCGCGCGCGGGCTGCTCACGGCGTTCTGCATCGGGGCATCGTCGCTCGCCGCGCTCGCAGCGCCCTCCGATGCACAGCTGGTCTCGAAGGTCGCGCCGGAATTTCCGCGCGAAGCCGTGCAGGCGGGTGTCGACAAGGGGCTGGTCAAGGCGCGCATGACGATCGATGGATCGGGTGAGGTCACGCGCGTCGAGGTACTCGATGCCCAGCCGCGCCGCTTGTTCGATCGGGCCGTCGTGAAAACCCTATCGCAGTGGCGCTTCAATTCAGGCAGCGCCGGCCGGCTGGTGGAGATCGACGTGAATTTCACCCGCTAGTTCTCGCAGTACCGGGCGCCGCGGGCGCCTTCAGTCTTCTGGGGAGAGTTGACGCAAAATGGTTCTACGCAAGCTGAAGATCGGGTCGCGACTCGCCGTCGGTTTCGGCGCGATCATGGTGATGATGATCGGGGTCGCGCTCGGCGCGATCTTCCTCGACAAGCTCAATCGCGACGGGCTCGCCGCGACCATTACCGCCGCCTCCGCGAAGGAGCAGCTTGCCGTGGAGATGAAGCTGCTCGCGCTGGAGCAATCGAGCGCCGTGCGCAACCTGGCCCTGGTCGGCGACCTGAAGGCGATGGAGAACGCCAACGAGCGGATCAACAACCTGCAGGCGGCATTCGACGTGGCGCGCGAGCGCATCGGGAAGCTCAACCTCAGCCCGGCCGAGCGCCAGGTGGTGGCCGCGATCGCCACGATCGACGCGGAGTTCGATGCCCCGATCAAGGAGGCCTACGACTTCGCCACGCGTTTTCGCACCGAAGACACCGGCAAGCTGATGCTGAAGGTCATCGATCCGCTGGTGCAGCGCCAGCTGAACGAGCTCGACACCCTCGTCCAGCAACAGCGCGGCGCCTACCAGGAAGCCATGGCGGGCTCGCTCGCCCACGGCGAGCGCCTCATGTGGTTCACGTTGGCGATGCTGGGCGGTACCGCGGCGCTCGCGGCATTGTTCGCGTGGGCGCTGACCCGGAGCATTTCGGTGCCGCTGCGCGACTCCGTCGCGGTTGCACGCCGCGTGGCCGCCGGAGACCTGACTTCCCGCATCGAGATCGAGGGACGCGATGAGGCCGCCGAGCTGCTGACGGCGCTGCGCGAGATGAACCGCGGCCTGGGCGGAATCGTGACCCAGATCCGCGAGGGCGCCGAGGCGATTGCCGTTGGGGCGGGCCAGGTCGCCGCCGGCAACCTGCAGTTGTCCAGCCGCACCGAGGAGCACGCGAGCTCGCTCGAGGAGACCGCCTCGACCCTCGAGGAGTTCACCGCCACCGTTCGCCAGAACGCGCAGAACGCCAAGCAGGCCAGCGCGCTCGCGGGAACCGCCTCGTCGACGGCGCAGAAGGGCGGTGAAGTGGTGAGCCGGGTGGTCGCCACCATGCAGGAAGTCACCACGTCATCCAAGAGGATCGCCGACATCATCGGGGTGATCGACGGCATCTCGTTCCAGACGAACATCCTCGCGCTCAATGCGGCGGTGGAGGCCGCCCGCGCCGGCGAGCAGGGCCGCGGTTTCGCGGTGGTGGCCTCGGAGGTGCGCAGCCTCGCGCAGCGCTCGGCTGCCTCCGCCAAGGAGATTCGCGGATTGATCGAAAGCTCGGTGAGCCGCGTGGAGGCCGGCGCGCGCCTGGTCGAGCAGGCCGGCGTCACCATGGATGATCTGGTCGCCTCGGTGCGCAAGGTGGCCGAGATAATGACCGAGATCGCTGCGGCCAGCCACGAGCAGAGCTCGGGCATCGACCAGATCAACAAGGCGATCACGCAGATGGACACGGTGGTGCAGACCAACGCGTCGCTGGTCGAGCAGGCGACCGCCGCCGCCACCAGCATGGCGAGCCAGGCGCGCGGGCTCGCCGAGTCGGTGGCGCAGTTCCGGGTGGAAGGCGCGGCATCGGGCGCTGCACGCCCCGCGGCGCCTGCGCAACCGCAGGCGCGGCCGCGGCAGGCGCTAGCCTCGCGGGAGTACAAGGGAGCGGTGGCGGAGCGGCGCGAGCCGGCATTGACCGCCGCAGGTGAGCATGAAGACTGGAAAGAGTTCTAGGAAAAGGTCCCCGCCATGACGATGATCGCCATGACACGCGAAATGGGTTCCCTCGGCAAGGATGTCGCCGCGGGAGTTGCCGAGCGCGCCAACAAGAAGGTGGTCTACCACGAGATCATCGAGCCGATCGCCAACAAGATGCGGCTTCGCAAGAGCCATGTAGAGCGCTTCCTCGAGGGCAAGTCAGGGATCTGGGAGCGGCTCACCACCGACAAGACGAGCCTGTCGATCTTCACCGCCGACGAGACCTTCAAATTCCTGCGCGACGACTCGACCGCCGTGATCCGCGGCTGGGGCGCCGCCCACTTGCTGAAGAACATCCCGCACGTGGTGCGGGTGCGCGTATGCGCACCGCTCGAGACGCGCGTCTCGCGCATGATGGAACGCCTCGCCACCGACAATCGCGAGACGGTGGAAAGCGAGATCCAGCTTTCGGAAGAGGCGCACACCGCGATCACCAAGCGCCACTTCAACCTGAACTGGCGCGATCCGGAGAATTACGACCTGGTGCTGTGCACCGAGCGCCTGTCGGTCGACGAGTGCGTCGACGAGGTGGAGGGGATGATGAAGCACCGGTGTTTCCAGGAAACCGACGCGTCGCGCCGCCTGGTCGAGAACCTGTCGCGCGAGTGGAGCGTGCGCTCGGCGCTGCGCCGCGACGCGCGCACCACCGAGACCGCGATCACCGTGGAGTGCGCCGATGGCGTGGCGCGTCTGCTGGGCGTCGTGGACACCGGCGACGAGGCGCTTGCCGCCGGCGAGGTCGCGGCAATGGTGGAGGGCATCCGCGAGGTCGACAACCAGCTCAAGTCCGCCGCCTCCGCCGGCTCGCGCTATCGACGCGAGGGTTGATGGGTGCGCGGGTCGTCCTGAGCCTCGATGATTCGATCATCATCGAGGTGAAACTCACGAAACCGGTAACGGTGGTCGGTCGCCATCCCGGGTGCGACATCGTCATCGACCATCCTGCGATTTCCGGCCGGCATATGCTGTTTCGCATCGTCAGCCGCACGGTTTACGCCGAGGACCTGGCCAGCACCAACGGCCTGCGCGTGAACGGGCTGGCGACTTCGCACCAGGTGGTCCACCACCTCGACCTGGTCGAGGTCGGCCGCCACAAGCTGCATTTCTTCGACGATGAGCTTCTCGCCGGTGGCGTCGGCAACCTCGAGAGCACCGTCCAGACCGATTACGAGCGCACGATGATGGCAGCCCACGTAGCCGAGGCAAGGGCGGCGATCGAGCGTGGCGAGGTGGACCTGTCGCGCACGCAGGCGATCCCGAGGGATCCGTCGCTGCGCCTCGGGCCGGCACAGGAAACGGTAAGTACCGAAAGCGATGTCGCGAGCCCGGTGCTCGCGTTACGAGTCCTCGAGGGCGCGACGCCGGGCGAGCTGATTTCGCTCAACCGCCCCAATACGATGATCGGAGCCGTGGGCGCCGACACGGCGCTGGTGATCAAGCGGGGGAAGGCGTTTTTCCTTGCGCGGCTCTCGGGCAATGGCGCGCCGCGGCTCAACCGTAAGGCGCTGGGGCCGGGCACGCATCCGATCTCCCCGCAAGACGTGATCGATGTGGGAGGATGGAGTTTCGAGGTTATCCAGGCGGCAGGCTAGGGAGAATTGGATGTCCGAAAGACAGACGACGGGAGCGCAGGACGCGGCGCAGGCCTCCGATCTGCTGGTCACCGTGGCCGAGACGCTCAACGAGCGCCTTGCGGTGACCGCTGACGAGCTTGCCCGCAGCCAGGTGCTGCTGCGCGAGGCCTCCGTCCAGCTGATGATCGCGTTCCGCGGCGCTGCCGACCGTATCGTCGCGGCCCAGCGTACGGTCGCGGCCCAGCCCGCCGAGAAAGGCGAAGAGTACGGCGTCGTTCTGGACCATTTGTACCGCGCGGTAGAGCACCTGCAATCCCACGACCTGGTCAACCAGCTGATCAATGCCCAGAAGCTGCGCGTCGACAAGATGCGCGAGAAGCTGGTGGAGGCGCTGTCGCTCGCAACCCCGCCGGTTAGCGACCCGCTGCAAGCCGAGCAGTGGATCGGGCGCTCGCGGGCGATGCTCGATTGCATCGTGGCCGGCATCCGCCAGATCGACGACGATCCCCGCGGCCCAGTTCGCACCGACAAGAAGCACGCCGGAAGCGTCGACCTTTTCTAGATAACAGGCACAGCCCATGAAAACCATCCTAGCCGTCGACGACTCCGCCACCATGCGGGAGATGGTCGCCTTCGTGTTGGAGTCCGCCGGATACCGCGTCATCGAAGCCGAGGACGGGGCACAGGGCCTCGACCGTGCAACCGCCACCAACGTCGATCTGGTGATCACCGACCAGAACATGCCCAACATGGATGGCCTCACGCTGGTGCGCAGCCTGCGCGAGCTGCGCGACTACAAGACGGTGCCGATCCTCCTGCTCACGACCGAGTCGTCGGATTCGATGAAGGCGCAGGGGCGCGCGGCCGGGGCCACTGGCTGGCTGGTGAAGCCCTTCGATCCGGCGACGCTGCTCGAAGTCGTGCAGAAGGTGTTGCGCTAGGACCGACATGGCGATCGACCTGAACCGATTCATCGCGACGTTCTTCGACGAGGCCAACGAGCACCTGGAGGCGATCGAGGAACTTGCCATGACCCTCGGCTCGGGCAACCAGGATCCGGAAGTCCTCAACGCGATCTTTCGCGCCGCGCATTCGATCAAGGGCGGCAGCGGCACATTCGGGTTCACCCAGCTCACCGACGCCACCCACGAGATGGAAACGCTCTTCGACGGGCTGCGCAAGGGTAAGGGCCGTGCCGACGAATCCACCGTGCGCCTGCTGCTGGACGCCTGTGACGTCTTCAAGGCGCACCTTGCGCGGCTCAAGTCAGGCGAGCGGGGGCTCGACCCCGCGATGGAAGGGCTGCGCTCGCTGCTCGCCGGCTATCGCACCGGGACCACGATGCCGGAGCAGAAAGCGCCGCTGAAGGAGGCCGGCAGGAGGGCAAAGGAGGCCGCATCCAAACCCGCGGGTGCAGCAAGGAAGCAAGCCAGCGCGGTACCGGCGCCGACCGAGGAATCGTTCTTCGCCGCTGCCGCCGCCGCCGACGCGCTGCCCACGGCGGCTCCGGCCGAGCCCCCGCGAGTGGTTGGCACGGCGTACGGGCTGTTCGAGGACGAAGCTGCCGCCGAGACGACGGTGGCGAAGTCGGCCGAGAAATTCGGCTTCTTCGAACCGGTCGGCGGCACGACCCCCGACCAGAACCGGCGCAAGGGAGATTCCTCCTCGATCCGGGTGAGCGTCGAGAAGATTGACCGGATCGTCAACCTGGTGGGCGAGCTGGTCATCGCGCAGGCGATGATGCAGCAATCGGTGGGCAAGGCGGCCCACGACCAGGACGAGCACCTCACCCACAGCCTCGGTACGCTCGATCGCAACACACGCGACCTGCAGCAGGCGGTCATGTCGATCCGCATGATGCCGATGGAGTTCGTCTTCAGCCGCTTCCCGCGGGTGGTCTACGATGTCTCTTCCCGCCTGGGCAAGAAGGTGCACCTGCGCACCATGGGCCAGGAGACCGAGCTCGACAAGGAGCTGATCGAGCTGCTGATCGATCCCCTGACCCACGTGGTGCGCAATGCCATCGACCACGGCATCGAGACACCCCAGGAGCGTGCGGCCGCCGGAAAGCCCGAGGTCGGCACGCTGCTGATGCGCGCCACCCACCGCGGCGGCAGCGTCATCATCGAAGTCTCCGACGACGGGCGCGGGCTCGACCGCGAGCGGATCCTCTCCAAGTCGCGCGAGCTCGGCATGGGCGGCGACGACTCGATGACCGACCAGCAGGTCTGGGGCCTGATCTTCGCGGCGGGATTCTCGACGGCCAAGGAAGTGACCAACCTTTCCGGGCGGGGCGTCGGCATGGATGTCGTCCGCCGCAACATCACCTCGCTCGGTGGCGGTGTTTCGGTAACCTCGCCCAAGGGGGAGGGCACGACCATCACCATCCAGCTGCCGCTCACCCTCGCGGTGCTCGACGGAATGATCGTGGGCGTGGGCGACGAGCAGTACATCGTCCCGCTCGAGTTCGTGGCCGAGGCGATCAGGCCGAC
>JANNKG010000091.1:0-4194 GCA_031396185.1 Burkholderiales bacterium
GCTAAATTATGCAGGCCTGTACCGAGAAGCCATTCCGTGCTTCCTGCAAGTCACGAGCCTAGCAAAAAGATCGCCCGATTCTCCAGCCAATGAAGCTGCCGCGCTGTGTAATTTGGCACAGAGCTACTTTCACCTAGGCGAGTACCACGACGGGCTTAAGGCGATTGCTTTATGCCTTGAGAAGAGCGAAGAACCCCTCGATGCGTTTCAGGCCTTGAATCGTGTCGTCCGGGAATTCACCTTTGTTCAACTAGCATTGGAATTAGGGAAATTGGGGGTTGCTCGTTCCCACTCCCAAGCCTGCCAAAGGTATTCGCAGCGAAGTGGAACAAAGCGAAGTAAGTTTGTTGCCGGGGTTTCCCGGGGACTTTGTGAGATCCATGGCGGGGATGTCGGCCAGGGTTTGGCGCTTCTGGAGGATTTTCTCAGGGACTCAGGCGAGACCGGAACACCTGAACATGCCTCCGCGTTAAAGGCGCTTGTGTCTGGGTACGATCATGCTTCGCGCCCTGAACAGGCGCTAGTTACGCTAAGGCTCCTGCTTAAATGCATCCGAGAAGCTCGAGAAAAGGGACTCTTAGCGTTAGTGTCACTTCGGTCTCCATCCCAAGACCCTTTCCTTATCTTCTCCGAGAAGACGGATCTGCAGACCTTCACTACTCGAGAGGCGCAGTTGCGAGCGCAGGTGGCCGAGCGACAGGTCGTTTCATCTCGAATTGAAATGCTGGAGCGTTTCGCAGTTACTGCTGATCTAAAGGAGGAAGCTAGCGGCGAGCACGGGTATCGAGTCGGTAGGCTTGCATCGCTATTCGCTCGAGATCTCGACTGGAGTAGCGAGTCGTGCTTCGCAATTGACTTGGCAGCTCGTCTCCATGACATCGGCAAGCTCGCCGTTCCTGATCGAATTCTGCTGAATTCGGAGGAGTTGCGAGAGGCAGAGCGCCATTTCATGTCCACACACGCAGTCATCGGCGCCGAGCTCCTTGCCAAGAGCAACATCCCCCAACTCCAAATGGCCGAGGAGATAGCCCGCTTCCATCACGAATGGTGGAACGGCCAAGGCTACCCGTCTAAGCTCGCCGGAAAGCGAATCCCGATTCATGCCCGGATCGTCGCGCTCGCGGACGTGTTTGACGCCCTCACCCACGGCCGTCCATTCTCACAGCCCTGGTCGATGGATCGGGCCATCGAAGAGATCCAAAGGAGGAAGGGCACCCAGTTCGATCCGGAGCTGACCGAGGTCTTCATTGCCCTCATCGAGCGCCTGCGAACGGAGCATGACGACCTCGATGAGTATCTCGGGCGGGCCGGGCGCTCCTCCCCTTTCCTGCAGGCCAGGAACAAGATCCGCCTGATGCTGGCCGACGAACGGGAGAATGAAAGGCTAGCGACCGTCGAGGGCAACGAGACCTGTCATTGAGGGTGCGTCGGGTTTGCTCAGGCGGTCGAAAACAGCTAAAATCGTGAGCTTTCCGATCCCTGGTAGCTCAGCGGTAGAGCACGCGACTGTTAATCGTGTGGTCGTTGGTTCGATCCCAACCCGGGGAGCCATATTCTAGTGGGGCCAGCCGCGCGCTGGCCCTTTTCATTGCGGCCGCTCAGGCTCCATGTCGTAGCGGCTCCACAATCTCGTGAGCAGCTCGGCAATTACAAGGTGGCAGCCGTGGGGGCAGTCCGAAGGGGTGCCGATATTCCAGTTGGCCGAAACGTCATCCGGGGGACGCCGCCAGTAAGGCAGGGGGATTCGGCAGTTTGCACAATCCGGGGAGCGTAGCGCCCGAAACTCGCGATCGAGGATCGCGTATAGCTGGGCCGATGTGATGGTGGTACGGGACACACCCCTTCGACGGCGAAGGCCGAGGGGCGTTCCCGGAAAAAATGGCCGCCGGCGAGATCTCTCCCGATACCCCCAAATGGGTCCAGAATAGCGGTCCCGACAAAGTAACCCTCGCACAGGCCATGGCGCACAACCTGACCCGCGACGAGACGGGAGAACTCCTGGCACGCATCGACGAGCTCGAGAAAGCCGATCGCGCCAAGGACCAGTTCCTCGCCCTGCTCTCTCGCGAACTGCGTAATCACATTCACGCCATCCGCACCAACGCATGGCTTATAAAGGCGCGGGTAAAGGACGCCGAGCTCGAGCGCCCCACCGATGCCATCGATCGCCAGGTGGTGAAACTGTCGAAGCTCGTCGAGGACCTCCTCGACGTCATTCGCGTGACACAGAAATCGCAACTGGCCTTCGAGAACGTGAGCGTCCAGCAGGTCGTGGGCGCCGCCCTCGAGGCCACGCGTGCCTGCGTTGACGCCCATCGCCGCGAAGTCAGCGTGGCCGTTCCGGACGAGCCGCTGATGGTGCATGCCGATCCCGCGCGCCTGCAGCAGGCGATCGGCAACATCCTGCAGAACGCGGTCAAGTTTTCTCCGCAGCAAAGCACCATCCGCGTCCATGCCTTCGAGGACGCCGGGCAGGCCGTCGTGTCCGTGAAGGACGAGGGATCCGGCATCGCTCCCAAAGACATGCCGACGATCTTCCAGCTGAACACCGGGGAAAGTGGCGGGAACAAGCCGGGCGCCGGGGGATTGGGTATCGGACTGCACGTCACCAAGGAGCTTGTGGAAGCCCATGGCGGGACTATCGAAGCCAAGAGCGAGGGCCCCGGCAAGGGCGCGGAGTTCGTCATGTACCTGCCGCTCATCGTGGGGGCGCCGCATGTCGACAGTGACAGCAAGTCCTCCGGGTCCACCGCCACCAGTCTCTCGATTCTCGTAGTGGACGACAACCGTGATGCCGCCGATAGCCTTGCCGAGGTCCTTGAGGCTTACGGGCATCGCGTCGAGGCGGCATACGGTGGGGAGGAGGCGGTGCAGCGGGCCGCCAAGGGCGATGTGCAAGTCGCGCTCGTCGATATCGGCATGCCCACGGTCGATGGTTTCCAGGTGGCTGAACGAATCTCAAGCACCCCCGCAGCGCGCCACACGCTGCTCGTCGCGGTGACCGGGTGGGGGGAGAAGAGCGACCGCGCGCGCTCCAAGCAGGCGGGCTTCGCCTACCACCTCACCAAGCCCGTGGACTTCGACGTGCTCGCCTCTCTGCTGGCCACTGCCGCCCGGAGGATGCACCACTGATCGCCGTCCGGGCCGCCGCGCTGTCGACCCTGCTTTTCGTGGCCCCTGCCTTCCCGCAGGGTTCGGTGTATCTCGAGGAGCTCACCTCCCCCGAGCTGCGCGCCGCAGTGAGCTCCGGCAAGACCACCGCGCTCATCCCGATCGGCGGAACCGAGTGGAACGATGCGCATATCGTCCTCGGCAAGCACAATGCGCGCGCCCGCTACCTCGCGGGCCGGATCGCGGAGAAGCTCGGCAATGCGATCGTTGCGCCGGTAGTTGCCTACGTTCCCGAGGGCCGCATCAGCCCTCCGACGCAACACATGAGGCATCCGGGCACGATCACCATTCCCGAGGAGGTGTTCGAGCGCACGCTCGAATCCGCCGTCCGCAGCTTGCAGCAACACGGCTTCCGGACCGTGGTCCTGCTGGGGGACCATGGTGGGTACGCGAAAAGCCTTCGCAAGGTGGCAAGCCGCACGAGAGGCGTCCTCGTGCCCGATGCGTACTACCGGGAGATGGCCCATGCGGGGAGCGAGGACACGGCCGCAACGCTGGGAGTGGACGACAAACTGGTGCGAGACCCCAAGGGCGCGTCAGCCGAAAAAGGCCGTGCCCTCCTCGAGGCGCTGATCGACCGGACCGTCGAAGCCGTGATAAAAGTGGCCCCCCGCCGGTAAAATGCGGGCAGCACCCTTTTTCCGGAGCCCGTAAGCTTGAATCTTCGAATCCGCGGCACCCTGCTGGTTGCGCTCGTCGCCGCCATGGCCGGCGCCTTCGCCCAGGTCCAGACCGTTCCGGGCATGCCGCCGGTTCCCGATCCGAAAAACCTCTACAGCGAGATCGCCGCCGGCAAGGTGAGCCCCGCGCTCGCCGATCACCGCGAGCTGGTATACGTCCCCCACGTCCAGTCGAACGACGTGTATGTGATCGATCCCAAGACCTTCAAGGTGATCGACAAATTCAAGGTGGGACTGAATCCCCAGCATGTCGTCCCGTCGTGGGACATGCAGACCCTCTGGGTCACGAACAACGCCGAGCGGACCACCAAGGGGTCCCTGACCCCCATCGACCCCCGCACTG
>JANNKG010000143.1:0-5827 GCA_031396185.1 Burkholderiales bacterium
CCGCAACTCAACACCGAATTGAAACCGCTCTCTCCCGGCAAGGAAAAGATCGGGTCGGAAAACATCGCCCATGCCGATCGGCATCCCACGCACCGCAAGAAGGCGAAGACCGTCGAGAAGTGCACGTTCTGCTGGCACAAGATCGAAAAGGCGATGGCCGACGGCAAGCAGGATCGCATCGGCAAGGACCAGGAGTACACGCCGGCCTGCGACCTCGTCTGCCCCACGCAGGCGCGCACCTTCGGCGACATCGACGACCCAGGCTCCGAGTTGTCGAAACGCATCGCCGCCACCAAGGCCGTCCCCCTGAAGAAGGAGTTCGGAATCGGGCCTCAGGTCTACTACGTGCTGGAAGCGGGAGCGAAGTCATGAAGCGCCTGTTGGTAGCCATGGCGCTGGGCTTGGCATTTGCTTTTCTGCCGGCCCTGGCCACCGAAGTCCCCGCCAAGAAGCCGGCCAAGCCAGTTGCATCCGCCAGACTATCGCTCGATCCGTTCAAGGGGCAGTTTCACAAGGTGCACACCCAGAAGCTGAAAGCATCATGTGAATCGTGCCACTCGAAGGATTTGAGCGACGTGCTGTTCCTGCGCGGAAGTGAACCCCCGCGCGGTCCGGGCCCGGTGGATCGCGCGACCTGCCTCGGCTGTCACCAGGCGCCGGCCAAGCCGGCGTGGTACGGCACGACGCGGTGATGGATACCGCGGCGCTCGCCGATATCGCGCGACGCCGCAGCGGCACTTACTGGCTCCTGTCGAGGCTCGTTCTCGAAGCCCCGAGTCCTGCGTTTTTTTCCGAGCTTGGCAGCGCGCTGGATGGCGAATCCCCGGACGCGGGTTTGCCGCTCGGTAACGAGACGATTGCGCTCTCGAAGGCCGTGAAAGAGGCCCATGCCGATCCCGGGGCGCCCGAAGTGATCGGCGTGGAGCGCACGCGGCTCTTCGCAGGACTGTCCAGGACTCACGGCGCGCCTCCGCCCTACGAGTCGGTATTCCGCGAGGACAAACTGCCGGGGGATTCAACGGTTGCGGTATCGGCCGCCTACGCCGAGGCCGGATTCGAGCAGCCCGTTCCCGAGGCCGGTCCCGCCGATCATCTGGGGGCCGAGTTGCGTTTCCTGGCCTTGCTGTGTCACGGCGAGCTGGAAGCGTGGCGCGCGGGTGAGCGCGCAACCGCCGCCGCATGGGTCGAGCGGGAGCGCGCCTTCCTCGACGATCACGTGCTGCAGTGGATACCGCAGCATTGCGAGCGACTCCTGGCGCTGGCCGAGGCGCCTTATCATCGTGCGATGCTCACGCTGATCGCTCGCGCCTGCCTCATCGATCGTGACGACGTGGAGGAACTCGCGGTTCACAGCGCCACGACGAATGTCGACTGAGCTCGCTGTCGGGTTGGCGCCACGTTTCGAAGCATGTGCTGCGGGGTTGACGCCGCTGGCTCCTGGCGCCGCGGTCGCCGCAACGGACACGGTCGTGTTCGAATCGCGCGGCGTCGCCCTCGTGATCGGTGACGATGCAAGCGTCGCGCCCCATGCGGCGGCCCTCGCCCGCGTGCTCAAGGTCGTCGTCTGCGCACCCGGCGTGCAGGAGGTGGCCGGATTGCCGCGCGGCGTCGTGGCGATCGGCGGACGCATCGCCGCGATCGCCGGGCATCTGGGTGCGTTCACGGCGCGCGCCGTGACCGGGCCCGACGCGAGCGCAGATCTCGGCAGTTTCAGTCCGAACGCGGATCATAGGTTCGATCTCGTGCTCGATCTGTCCCGTGAGCCGCATTTTCCGCAACCCGTTGCGCCGCTCGGTTATTTCGCACCGGGAGCCGACCCCACCGCGCTCGCGGAGGCAATCGCCGCGATGCCGGGGCTCGTCGGGCGTTTTGCGAAGCCTCGCTATTTCGAATTCACGTCCGCCTTGTGCGCGCATGGCGCGAAAGGCAAGACCGGCTGCACCCGCTGTCTCGACGTGTGCTCGGCCGCGGCGATCCGTTCGGCGGGTGACGTCGTCGCTGTCGATCCGTATCTTTGCCAGGGTTGCGCGACCTGCTCGCTCGCGTGCCCCACCGGTGCGCTGTCGTTTCGCCACCCCGCGCGTGGCGATCTCGCGGCCCAGATCGCTTTAGTGCTGGAGGAGGCACGCGCCGAGAGCGTTGCGGCCCCGGTGCTGGTCGTCCACGCGCCAACGCTTGCTGACGCCGTGCGCGGCATTGGCTTGCCGGCGGCGGCTCGAACGATCGAGGTGGTTGCGCTCCCGGCGTTTGGCGAGGAACTGTGGCTCTCCTCTCTGGCGCAAGGCGCAGCCGGGGTGGTGCTCGTCGCCGACACCACGTTGCCGCGTGCAGCGCGCACGCTGCTCGGGGAGCGCCTCGCGGTCGTCCGCAGCCTGATCGACGCCGTGGGGGCTCGCGGAGAAGTCGTCGCGGCGGTCGCGGTCGAAGCGGTCCACGACGCGGTTGCCGCGGCTGTCGCGGCTGCCAACCCCGTTCCGCGCGAAATGCAGGTCGATCCTCGCGTTGAAAAACGGACGCTGATTTTTGCGGGACTCGACAACCTTGCCCAGGGGGCCAATGCCACACCGGTCCCGCTGCCGGCCGGCGCGCCGTTCGGCGACGTCGAGGTCGATCGCGCTGCGTGCACGCTCTGCCACGCCTGCGTGAACCTGTGCCCAACGTCCGCACTTGTCGCGGAAACGGCACCGCTACCCAAGCTGCGGTTCGTCGAGGCGAATTGCGTGCAATGCGGGCTGTGCGAGGTCGGTTGCCCGGAGAATGCGATCACGTTGCGGCCTCGTATTGCCCCCGACTCGGTGGCGCGCAATGCAGCCCGCCTGCTCCATGAAGACGAACTCGCCCGATGCATCAGCTGCGACATGGGGTTCATCGGTCATGCACTGCTCACATCGAGCCTTGCGCGAATGAAGGACTTTCCGGGTCTCGCGGACGCCGGGGGGATCGACCGGCTGAAGATGTGTCCCGCCTGCCGGCAGCGCGCCGCGATGCAGGTCTGATCGCGGCTTGCTGTCCCATGCCCCCCTACTCGCTCTCCGACTACCATGAGCGCAGCAAGCACCACCTGAACCGCTTCGCGCCGGGACCGGGGCGCCTCGACTGGGCCAACCAGCCGAATCCGTTCCGCCGTTATGAAGGCGCCGCGCGAATCGAGCTTCCGCTGCCGGCAGATCATCTCGATACACGCTTCAGCGCGCTGCGCCGCGGCCGGGTGCCTGCCCCGCACCCGTTCGACGTCAATTCGATAGCAACCCTGTTCGAGCTGTCGCTCGGGCTGTCGGCCTGGAAATCCTACGGCGAAACTTCATGGGCTCTGCGCTGCAATCCCTCGAGCGGCAATCTCCATCCCACCGAAGGCTACCTGGTGACGGGGGGCGTGCCGGGGATCGCGGCCGGCGTCCATCACTACGTGAGCTGCGATCATGCGCTGGAGCGGCGCGGCGAATGGGACGGGCCCGCCGAGTTGCCCGGGATCCTGGTCGGGCTCACGAGCATCCACTGGCGCGAAGCCTGGAAATACGGCATCCGGGCGTTTCGCTACTGCCAGCATGATTGTGGCCATGGGATCTCGGCGGTGAGCTATGCCGCATCGGCATTGGGCTGGCATTCGCGCCTCCTTGCCGCGCCGGGCGATGCGCGGATCGCGGCGTTGCTTGGACTGGCGCATGGCGCGGACTCGGCCGAAGCCGAAACGCCGGAGTGCCTGGTATGGATCTCCGCTGGCGAATCCCTCCCGGCGGAACTGCCGCCCGCTCCCTCCCGCTGGCATGGGAAGGCCAATCGACTGAGCTCCGATCATCGCGAGTGGGCGGATATCGACGAGGTGCATCGGCTGACGATCAAGCCGGATCTGGGTCTCGAGGCCGGAGGTTGGCCATCGACGGCGCACGAGACCGCGGGCGAGCCGGTGCGCGACCTCCCGGCAGCGCAGATCTTCCGGCAACGGCGCAGCGCGGTCAGTTTCGACGGCGCCACGAGCATTGGCGCCGATGCTTTCTTCGCCATGCTCGATGCGACGCTTCCACGTTCCAACGCGCCGCCCTGGTGCGCCTGGCCCTGGGCGGCCGCGGTGCATCTGGCGATCATGGTTCATCGCGTGGACACGCTCGAGCCGGGGCTGTACCTGCTGGTACGCAACCCGGAGGCGCTCGCCACGCTCAAGGCATCTCTTCGGCCCGACTGGTTGTGGCGAGAGGCCGGCCCACCCGAGTTGCCGCTCTACTTGCTCCTTCCCTACGACCTGCGCGACTCCGCACGCCAGATCTCCTGTCACCAGGACATCGCCGCCGATTCCTGCTATTCGCTGGGGATGCTCGCCCATCACGAGATCGCGCAGAGCGAGCCCTGGCGCTATCGGGCGCTTTACTGGGAGTGCGGAATGATCGGGCAGGTGCTGTACCTCGAAGCGGAAGTCGCGGGAATCCGCGCCACCGGGATCGGGTGCTTTTTCGACGATGAGATGCACAGGCTGCTCGGCCTGAGTGGGCACGCGTGGCAGAGCCTTTATCACTTCACCGCCGGCGGGGCAGTGGACGACACGCGCCTCACGACACTTCCGCCCTACTCCTTTCGCGGGAGTTCCTCGATGAACTCGCCGAGGAGCTTCGTGGCGTCCGGCGGCCCGGGATCGTTGTAGGGAAAAGACGGGTCGCCACCGCTCCATGCGTGGCCCAGGTGCGCCACCCGCACCACTCGCACCGGAGCGCGGAGCCCGTCCCGATATTCGAGCGTGGTGGCGGTGCGCCCCGATGGCGAGGTGACGGTGTTCTCGGAGTGGGCCGGCGGCAGGCCGGCCTCGGGGCTCGCACCCCGGGAGTATCCGTTGAAGGCCAGGAACTGCCCCGCGACCTGGCTGCCATTGATCGCCGCGACCACCGCGTCGACGTCCCCATGGACAACGACAATCGGCAGGTGAACGGCGCCGCCTGCCTGCGCGCGCGCCAGCTCGCCGACCTTCCAGGGATCCGTGACCGCGCCCGCGCCCATCACCTTGAACGCCGCCGCGGGGCTCGACGCCGCCCCGCACGCGAGTCCGGAATGCACGAAGACCCCGGCGAAGAGCCTCGGATGGCGCAATCCGAGAGCCGTTGCGAGGCCGCCGCCCGCCGAGAATCCCGCCACGACGATGCGCTTGCGATGCACCCGATAGCCGCGGCGAACGGCGCGAACCTGCGCCACGACGATGGCCGCCTCCCCCCGCCCTTCGCCCGTGGCGTAATCGAACCAGTTCCAGCAGCGCCACACATTGGCCTTGTCGTTCTGGCGCGGCAACAGCACCAGCCAGCCGTGCTCGTCGGCGAGGGCGGCGATGCGCGTCGCCGCGGCGAACTCTTCGGGCGTCTGCTTGCACCCGTGGATCAGCACCACCAGGCGATGGCGCTTCCATCCCCCGTAACCGCGCGGGATGTAGAGGAGGTACTCACGCGACGGCCATAGGAAGGGCGCCGCACGAACCCAGCCCCGTAGCGACGTCTTCCGCCCCTTGACGAAATAACCCGGCGCCGGCGGCTTGCGACGGAACAGGCCCGCGAAAAACTCGCGGAATCGAGCACCGAGATTCTTCATTGGATGAGCTTCTCACCACAGTTTGCGCTGGCGCACAGAAAACCCTGCGCGATCGGTCTAACGTGGGGCTCCAGCATGCGGGAATCCCCCATGCCCCAACCCAAGGATGCAAGCCATGGACAAGAAATCCGATTTTGTCGTGACGATGGAAACGCAGATGAAGAAGTGGGACGCCGACGTGGATGCGCTCGCGGCGGCGGGCGAAAAGGCGACCGACACGGCGCGCGCCACATATGACGCGAACATCAAGACTCTGCGCGCCAAC
>JANNKG010000199.1:0-5865 GCA_031396185.1 Burkholderiales bacterium
TAACGCAGGCCGACAAAAAGCTCGAAGGGTCGCAAGCGAAAGGGTTCCGAAGAGGGTACCAGAGACGAATTATGCGATGAACACCGCATAATTCGTCTCTGACACCTTTTTTTTTTCGATATGCCCCTCGACCTCGTCATCCCCGACCTGCTGGTGCCGGCCGATGCGCCCGCCGCAATGCGCGAGCTGCGACTGCCGTGGGCGGAGCGCTGGGTAGCGCGCGCGGCACCGCAGCGGGTCGCGCTCCGTGGCCTAGACGCGTGGCTCACGCGTGCGTTCGCCGTGCCCGAGCCTTCGGGAATTGCGGCGATCACGCTCGCCGCCGACGACCAGCCGCGCCCCGGCAACTGGCTGCGAGCGGATCCGGTGCACCTGCGGATCGGGCAGGATGCCGTCGCGCTGCACGACGCTGCGGTGCTGGACGTCACCCCGGCGGAAGCAGCGGCCCTGGTGGCGGCGCTTCAGGCGCACTTCGAATCCGATGGACTCGAGTTCCTGGCGCCCGCTGCCGATCGCTGGTACGTTCGCGTCCCCGAGGGCGAAGTTCCGGCGACAACGCCGCTCGCCAACGCCCTCGGCCGCAACGTCTTCGGGCTGCTGCCCAAGGGAAGCGGGCGCATCAACTGGGCGTCGGCCCTCACCGAGGCGCAGATGGTGCTCGCCTCCCATGCGGTCAACGCCGCGCGCGAGGAGGCGGGCCGCCCCGCGATCAACAGCGTCTGGTTCTGGGGCGAGGGTGCCGCTCCCGCGAAAATCGAATCCGCCTACGCCCTGGTGTATGCCCGCGATGCGGTCGCCCGCGGGCTCGGGCGGCTGGCCGGCACCCGAACCCTCCCTCCCGTCGAAAGCTTCGCGCTCGTGGACGCGGTGCGCTCCACCGAATGGGTGCTGGTGGTGGACGATCGCCTCACGACGGCACTGCGCGCCGGGGGCGAGGCGGCGTGGGCGAGCGCTGCAACGGCCCTCGACGACGCGTGGTTCGCGGACGTGGGCAAGGCCGCGCAACGCTTCGACGGAGTGCGAATCGTGCTCCCCGGGCCGCGCGACACGCTGGTCGCGACCCTCTCGCCACGTTCGAAATGGCGTTTGTTCCGGGCCCGCAAGCCGCTGGTCACCCATGCCTGAGATCCACGCCCGCACGATCGACGAGAGCGCGTTCGGAAGCCTGGTGGCCGCAGGCTGCGACCCGCGCCTCGCGCGGCTCTATGCGGCCCGCGGCATGAAGACGCTGCAGGAACTCGAGACCCGGTTTGCCGCGCTCGCCGCCCCGGAGCGCCTGCACCACATCGACGACGCCGCAAAGATGCTCGCCGACGGGATCGCGGCCGGCGCGCGCATGCTGATCGTCGCCGACTACGATGCCGATGGCGCAACCGCCTGCGCGGTGGGCGTGAAGGCGCTGCGCGCCCTCGGCGCGAAGATCGACTACCTCGTGCCGAATCGCTTCGAGCACGCCTACGGACTGTCGCCGGAAATCGTTCGCGAGGCCGCGAAGCGCTCGCCAGACATCCTCATCACCGTCGACAACGGCATTGCCGCCGTAGAGGGCATTGAAGAGGCCAATCGGCTCGGCATGCGCGTGCTGGTCACCGACCACCACCTGCCCGGCGCGCAGGTCCCCGCCGCGGCTTGCATCGTCAATCCCAACCAGGCGGGCTGCGGATTTCCCAGCAAGCACCTGGCAGGCGTCGGGGTGATCTTCTACGTGATGCTGCAGCTTCGCGCCGAGTTGCGCCGGCGCGGAGCCTTCGCGCAGGCCGCGGAGCCCAACCTCGCCGAGCTCCTCGACCTGGTGGCGCTCGGGACGGTCGCCGACGTGGTGCGCCTGGACGCCAACAACCGCATCCTCGTGACCCAGGGGCTCGCCCGCATCCGCGCCGGCAAGGCGTGTCCCGGCATCGCGGCGCTGCTGGAGGTGGCGGGACGCGACGCGCGCACGGCAACCGCCTATGACCTCGGATTCGCCGCCGGCCCACGGCTGAATGCCGCCGGGCGTCTCGACGACATGTCGATCGGCATCGAGTGCCTGCTCGCCCCCGATGCGAAGCGCGCCTTCGACCTTGCGCAAAGCCTCGACAAGCTGAACCGAGAACGCCGCGGGATCGAAGGCGAGATGCAGGCCTCCGCCCTCAAAATGGTCGAGGAGTTCGAAGCGGGCGACAGCTACACCCTGGCGATCCACCATCCCGACTGGCATACCGGCGTGGTCGGCATCCTCGCCTCGCGCCTCAAGGACCGGTTCCACCGCCCGGTATTCGCGTTCGCCGCCGAGTCCAACGGGCGGTTGAAGGGCTCGGGGCGTTCGATCGCGGGCCTGCACCTGCGCGATGCCCTCGACCTCGTGGACAAGCGCAAACCCGGAATGCTCGAGCGTTTTGGCGGGCACGCCGCCGCGGCCGGCGCGACCCTACCCGCCGATCGCCTCAAGGACTTCCAGGAGACGTTCGAGGCGGTCGCCCGCGAGCTGCTCACGCCCGCGGACCTGCAGCAGCGCCTGGAGACCGACGGCGAGCTCGAGGGCGCGCACATGACCTACGAGTTCGCGCGGCTGATCAGGGAGCAGGTGTGGGGCCAGGGCTTCCCCGAGCCGCGCTTCGCGGGACGATTCGAGGTCGAGGCGCAGAAGATCGTGGGCGAGCGCCACTCGCGGCTTACGCTCGCGCGCGGCGGCAGCCGTTTTGGCGCGATCCTTTTCGGCCGCGCCGATCCCCTGCCCGCATCGATCCACGCCATCTACCGCCTGGATGTAAACGAGTACCAGGGGTCCTCGACCCTGCAGCTGGTCGTGGAGCACGTCGCCTGAGAGCTCGCGCCGGGTGATACCCCGTATAATTCGGCCGATGGAAGCCGACCGCCTCAACATCATCGAGAACACCCTCCACGATCTCGCGGCGCGCTCCGCCGAGATCCGGAGGTATCTTTGACTACGACGCGAAGAAGTCGCGCCTGATCGAAGTCGCCCGGACCCTCGAGGACCCGGGCATCTGGAACGACGCGAAGAAGGCCCAGGACCTCGGCAAGGAGCGCCGCGCCCTTGAGGACACCGTCGCCAGCATCGAGAAGGTCACCGCGGGCCTGAAGGACTCGAGCGAGCTCTTCTCGCTGGCCCGCGGCGAGGGCGACGACGACATGCTCAATTCGATCGCCGCCGACGTCGATGGCATCGAGAAGATGGTGGCGGACCTCGAGTTTCGCCGCATGTTCTCCGATCCCATGGATCCCAACAATTGCTTCGTCGACATCAACGCGGGCCAGGGCGGCACCGAAGCGCAGGACTGGACGCAGATGCTGCTGCGCATGTATCTCAAGTACTGCGACCGGAAGGGCTTCAAGGCCGAGCTGCTCGAAGAGAGCAGCGGCGAAGTGGCGGGACTGAAGAGCGCCTCGATCAAGGTGCTCGCCCCCTACGCCTACGGCCACTTCCGCACCGAGAACGGCATCCACCGCCTGGTGCGCAAGTCGCCGTTCGATTCCAACGCACGCCGCCACACCTCGTTTGCGAGCGTGTTCGTCTATCCCGAGGTCGATGAGACGATCGCGATCGACATCAACCCCGCGGACCTGCGCATCGACACCTACCGCGCGTCGGGGGCCGGCGGCCAGCACGTGAACAAGACCGACTCCGCGGTGCGCATCACCCACCTGCCGACCAACATCGTCGTGTCGTCGCAGAACGACCGCTCGCAGCACCGCAATCGCGCGGAAGCGATGGCGATGCTGAAGAGCAAGCTCTACGACCTGGAGCTTCGCAAGCTCGACGAGAAGAAGCAGGTGCGCGAGGACACCAAGACCGACATCGGCTGGGGACACCAGATCCGCTCCTACGTCCTCGACCAGTCGCGCATCAAGGACCTTCGCACCAACGTGGAAGTCGGCAACACGCAATCGGTGTTGGACGGCGACCTCGACCAGTTCATCACCGCCAGCCTGAAGCAGGGCGTCTAGCGTGAGTCATCCAAACGACCGGGCGGACGTTTGTCTCGAAAGGGGATGCGTCGTCACGGGCGGAAGCAATGGATTATCAACACAGAGGACACAGAGGATCACAGAGGGGCACAGAGGACGTGCTGCCAGAGTTGTCAAAGACGATCATAGGTTGCGCGATGGAGGTGCATTCGGCCTTGGGTCCGGGCTTGTTGGAAGGCGTGTACGAGGAATGCCTCTGTCACGAGTTCACGCGAAATCATCTTGTCTTCGAACGCCAGGTTCGTGTGCCTCTTCGCTATCGAGAGTTGAACTTGGCGAATGGATTGCGCCTGGATCTCCTGGTAGAGAGCCTCGCGGTGGTGGAAGTGAAGTCAGTGGACCGGTTGCTCTCGATTCACGATTCCCAGCTCCTGACGTACTTGCGGCTTACGGGAAAGCGCCTGGGACTTCTCCTGAACTTCAATGTGCCCCATCTGCGCTTCGGAATTCGCAGGAAAGTCATCTAGTCACCCGCTCTCCTCTGTGCCCCTCTGTGATCCTCTGTGTCCTCTGTGTTGATAACCCTGCCTCTCATTCGGGAAACGACTGAAATGACCGAAACAAGCAACGCTCCCCTCGCGCAAGACGAAAACCAGATCATCGCCGAGCGGCGCGCCAAGCTCGGAAAGCTGCGCGAGGCGGGCCCGGCCTTCCCGAACGATTTCCGGCGCAAGCACCTCGCCGCCGATCTTCACGCGGCGCATGGCGCGAAGACCAAGGAAGCGCTGGAAGGCGAAAAGTCGGTCGCCACGATCGCCGGGCGCATGATGCTCAAGCGCGTCATGGGCAAGGCGTCGTTCGCGACGTTGCAGGACATGAGCGGGCAGATCCAGATCTACGTCAATAACGACGTGACCGGCGCGGAAACCCACGAGGCGTTCAAGCACTGGGACCTGGGCGACATCCTCGGTGTCGAGGGCACGGTCTTCAAGACGAACAAGGGCGAGCTTTCGGTCCATGCCGGCCAATTGCGCTTGCTCTCGAAAGCCCTGCGGCCCCTGCCCGACAAGTTTCACGGCCTGACCGACATGGAGCAGCGCTACCGCCAGCGCTACGTGGACCTGATCGTCAATCCCGAGTCGCGCGAAACCTTCATCAAGCGCTCGCGATTGGTCCAGGCGATGCGGGAATTCTTCGTGGCGCGTGGCTACCTCGAGGTCGAGACGCCGATGCTGCAACCGATCCCGGGTGGCGCGGCCGCGCGCCCCTTCAAGACGCACCACAACGCGCTCGACCAGGACATGTACCTGCGGATCGCCCCCGAGCTGTACCTCAAGCGCCTGACGGTGGGAGGGCTCGAGAAGGTCTTCGAGATCAACCGCAACTTCAGGAACGAGGGCATCTCCACGCGCCACAATCCCGAGTTCACCATGCTCGAGTTCTACGAGGCCTACCAGGACTACCACTACCTGATGGACCTGACGGAAACGATGCTGAGGGAGCTCGCGCAGAAGGTCCTGGGCTCCACCACCCTCACCTACCAGGGGGCGACGGTGGATCTCGGCAAGCGCTTCGACCGCCTCACCATGGCCGAGGCGATCGCCAAGTACAACCCGCAATACGCGCTCGCGGACCTGGCGCGCGCCGACTTCCTGCGCACCGCACTCGAGACCTTCAAGGCCGAGGTGTTCGCCACCGACGGCCTGGGCATGCTGCAGCTGAAGCTCTTCGAGGCCACCACCGAGATGAAGCTCATCCAGCCCACCTTCATCGTGGCCCATCCCACGGACGTGTCGCCGCTCGCGCGGGCCAACGACGCGAACCCGGCCGTGACCGACCGCTTCGAGCTCTTCATCACCGGCCGCGAAATGGCCAACGGCTTCTCGGAGCTTAACGATCCGGAGGATCAGGCGGCGCGCTTCGAGGAGCAGGCGAAGGCCAAAGCCGCCGGCGACGAGG
>JANNKG010000233.1:0-2124 GCA_031396185.1 Burkholderiales bacterium
TGAGCGTGGTGAGCTCGAGGATCGACTTGCGGTAGGCGCGCACCAGGTCGGTGTCGGTGAGCACCTTCAGGTCCTCGGCGACCGGCATGTTGCACGAGATCTCGACCCAGCTGCGGCCTTCGACTTGCACCGCGCACACCCGGCAGGACCCCGAAACCGAGAGGTTCGGATGCCAGCAGAATGCCGGAATCTCGATGCCGGCGGCGACCGCCGCCTGCATCACGGTCTGGCCCATTTCGGCGTCGATCGGACGGCCGTCTATGTAGATGCGGGGCATTCGAGGTTTCCGGCGAAGCGTGAGCGCTTTTGCGCGATGAAGTGGTCGAACTCGTCGCCGAACTTCTTGATGATTCCGGTGGCGGCGTAGCCCGCGGCGTCGCCCATCCCGCAGATCGTGTTGCCGTCGTTCCACGCCGAGATCTTCTTCAGCTGCTCGACGTCCTCGGGCCGGCCGTCGCCCGCGACGATGCGGTCGATGATGCGGTGCATCCAGCCCATGCCCTCGCGACAGGGCGTGCACTGCCCGCAGGACTCGTGGTGGTAGAAGCGCAGCAGCACCTGCAGCAGCCGCACCATGCAGGTGCCTTCGGCGATCACCACCATGCCGCCGGAGCCGAGCGAGGAGCCGACCGTTTCGAGGTCCTGGTTGTCGAGGGTGAGGCGCGCGACTTCCTCGCCGGTGACCACCTTGGTGGAGATGCCGCCGGGAATGATCGCCTTCACCTTGCGCCCGCCGGGGATCCCGCCGCAGTCCTCGTCGATGAATCTCTGGAACGAGTACCCCGGCTCGATCTCGTAGACGCCGGGGCGATTGATGTGGCCCGAGATCGAGATGAGGCGCGTGCCGGGGCTCTTGGGCGTGCCCACTTTCCTGAAAGCTTCGGCGCCGTGGGCGATGATGCCGGCCACGTTGGAAAGGGTCTCCACGTTATTGACCACCGTGGGGCGCTGGTTGAGGCCGCGCACCGTGAGGCGCGGCGGGCGGTTGCGCGGATAGCCGCGCTTGCCCTCGAGCGAGCTGAGCAGCCCCGAGGCCTCCCCGCACACGTAGGAGCCGGCGCCGCGATACACGATCAGGTCGCAGACGAATTCCGTGCCGCAGAGCGCCTTGCCGAAGAAACCCTCCGCGTAGGCCTCGTCGAGCGCGCCGGTGATGCGCCGGTACGGCAGGTCGAACTCGCCGCGGATGTAGATGAAGGCGTGGCGCACCTGCAGTGCGTAGGCCGCGATCAGCATCGATTCGAGCAGCAGGTGCGGGGCGTTCTCGAGGATCCAGCGGTCCTTGAAGGTGCCCGGCTCGCCTTCGTCGGCGTTGGCGCACAGGTAATGGGGCTGGCCGTCGTTCAAGTTGATGACTCCCCACTTGCGCCCGGCCGCGAAGTTGGCACCGCCGCGCCCCTGGATGCCCGAGGCGGTCACTTCCGCCGTGACCTGCTGCGGCGTCATCTCGGTGAGCGCCTTTTCCAGCGCCTGGTAGCCGCCGCGCGCGCGGTACTCCGCGAGCGTGTGCGAGGTGGGGGTCACCGCGAAGTTCATGAGGAGGTGCGTGGTCACGGTTGCGCCTCGATCAGGGCATCGAGCTTCGCTGTGCTCATCGACTCGTGATAGGTGCCGTTCACCGCCACTACCGGCGCGGTGCCGCAGGAGGCCAGGCATTCCACCGTGGCGAGGCTGAAGCGCCCGTCGGGCGTGGTCTCGCCGGGCTGGATGCCGAGCTTCGTGGAAAGGTGCTCGATCAGGCGCTCGGCCCCGAGGAGCGAGCAGGAGATGTTGCGGCAGGTTTCGATATGGCAGCGGCCCACGGGCACGCGCCTGAACTGCCCGTAGAAGCTCAGGACCTCCTCGATCTGGATGCGAGGCACGCCGAGGTAGGCAACCAGCTCCGAGATGTCCGCATCGGCCACGTACCCGCGCTCCTCCTGGATCCGCCGCAGGCACGGCAGCACCATCGAGGAGTCGAAGCCCGCGGGGAACCGCGCGCGCAGCAGGTCGAACTCGGCGACCAGGTGCTTCATCGATCGCACTCCCCGCCGATCATGTTCACCGAGCCGAAGGTCGGGATGATGTCGGCGAGCTGGTGGCCCTCGAGCATGCGCGCGAGCCCCCCCATGTGCACGAAGCTGG
>JANNKG010000260.1:0-5704 GCA_031396185.1 Burkholderiales bacterium
TGATCGACACGCCTTCCTTGGCCTCGACCGCCTGGTGCAGGCCGTCGGACCAGCGCCGGCCCGCCATCATGCGGCCGGTGAACTCGTCGACGATCACCACCTCGTCGTTCTGCACGACGTAGTTCTGGTCGCGGTGGTAGAGCGAATGCGCCCGCACACCCGCGTGCAGGTGGTGCATGAGGATGATGTTGGACGGATCGTAGAGGCTCGCTCCCGCCGGCAGCAGGCCTTCCTCGGCCATCAGCTCCTCGGCGTGCTCGTGGCCCTGCTCGGACAGGGTCACGCTGTGCTGCTTGAGGTCCACCCAGTAGTCGCCCTCGGCCTTCTCGTCCTTCTGCGCGACCAGCTTCGGGATCAGGAGGTTGATCCGCCGGTAGAGCTCCGTCGAGTCCTCGGCCTGGCCGGAAATGATCAGCGGCGTACGCGCCTCGTCGATCAGGATCGAATCGACCTCATCGACGATCGCGTAGTTCAACCCGCGCTGGAAGCGATCGGGAATCGTGGTCGCCATGTTGTCGCGCAGGTAGTCGAAGCCGAACTCGTTGTTGGTTCCGTAGGTGATGTCAGCGAGGTACGACTGCTGCTTTTCCGCCGAATCCATCTGCGGCACCACCACGCCCACGGTGAGGCCGAGGAAGCGGTGGATGCGCCCCATCCACTCGGCGTCGCGCTTGGCGAGGTAGTCGTTCACCGTCACCACGTGGACGCCCTTGCCCTCGAGGGCATTCAAAAACGAGGGTAGCGTTGCCACCAGCGTCTTGCCCTCGCCGGTGCGCATCTCGGCGATCTTTCCCTGGTGCAGCGCGATGCCGCCGACCATCTGCTCGTCGAAGTGGCGCATCCCGAGCACCCGCTTGGAAGCCTCGCGCACGACGGCAAACGCTTCGGGAAGGACCGCCTCGAGCTTGGCGCCGGCCGCGACTTTCTGCTTGAGCTCGGGAGTCTTCGCCTGCAGCTCGGCGTCGCTCAGCCGCTCGAGGTCGCGCTCGAGGGCGTTGATGGTTTCGACCTTCTTGCGGTACTCCTTGAGAAGGCGATCGTTGCGGCTGCCGAATATGGCCTTGAGAGCGGTCGTGAGCACGGGGGGTGGGGTCTGAAATGCGAAAACCGGCCCTGCAAGGGCCGGAGGTCAATAATTATAAGGGAGATGGTGCCCGTCCGGCCGTTTACAAGTTCCGGCGGACACCCCCTCGGTCGCCCGGGTAGCGCGGCGGGACGCTATTTCTTGAGTGATGCCTTGAAGACCGCATCGCCCTTGGTGCCGAGCGACAGGAACTTGTTCGGGTTCAAGGGGATGCCCTTCTCCCTCACCTCGAAATGCAGGTGCGGCCCGGTGGTCCGTCCGGTGGAACCGACCAGCGCCAGGTTCTGGCCCTTCATCACCACGTCACCCACCTTCACGAGGCTCTTGGACAGATGCGCGTATCGCGACGTGAGGCCATTGTCATGGTCCACCTCGACCACGTTGCCGTATTCGGCCACGTATGCCACCGTCGACACCACTCCACCCGCAGCCGCCACCACTGGAGTGCCGGGGGGGGCAATCAGGTCCACGCCCGTATGGAACGACGTCTTTCCGTTGATCGGATCGATGCGGTAGCCGTAATTGGACGAGTAATACCCCATCGGCACGGGCATCGTGGTGGGAATGGTCTTCCGCGCGAGACGGTCGTCCATCAGGAAGGAATCGAGCACGCCAAGCTTGTCGGTGCGGTCATCGAGCACGCGATTGATCTCGGCGAGCATCTGCTGGAATTCGCCGAGCGTGAGGTCGCGGCCCATGGTCACCGCGGGCCCACCCTGTCCGGGCTTCTCGTCGAAGCGGAATTCCTCGGGTTTGATCCCGGCGGCCTTGGCAAGCCGCTCGCCGAACGCGTCCAGCCGCAGGATCCGCGCCTGCAATTCCCCGACCTTGACCGCCAACGAGCTGAGGTTGTCCTTCATCTCGGCCTCGGAGCGCTTGAGATCGTCCTGGTGGAGCGAGGCCAGCAGCGCGCGCAGGTACGGGTTGCGGTGGTCCACCGCGAATTTCATGGTGATGAAGTAAGTCGCCATGGCGAGCATGAAGCCCGCCACCAGGATAGCCATCGCCATCAGGATGACCTGGGTCTGGGAGAGCGCGAGCGAGCGGCTCTTCGCGAGACTGTCCGAAACGAGAATAATGTTCATTCTTCTGATTCCCTCCCAACGTCGCCAATGGCATCCGAACCGATTTCCAAGCTTCTCGACGACAACGCCGAGCTGCGCCCGCTTGCCGAGCGTCTCCAATACATCAAGCGCTTGCAGAAGCGCTATCGGAGCCTTGCACCCGAGAGCCTCGCAGCCGCGAGCCGGGTATGCGCCATTGACGGTACGACCGTTGTAGTTTGCGCGGCGTCGGGACCCGTAGCAGCGGCCCTTCGGCATCTTGCGCCCCGTTTGCTCGAAGGCCTGCAGGCGGGCCGCAGATCTTCAAAACACTCAAGGGATCAGGAGCTTACTTCAATCCGCATAGAAGTTCAAGTTGACAATCCCGCGCCCCGGCGGGCGGTCAAGGGACGGGGCGAGATGCCGCGCGAGCAACTGGCGACCCTGGCCGAGGGGCTGGCCGACTCCCCGCTCAAGGAAACGCTCGAGAGGCTCGGGCGCCCGGGTCAAAGCAAGAGCACGCGCTCGAAGACGTAGAGCAGCGCGAAGGCGATCCCGAGCACCAGCACCGCCAGTCCGGCGCGCCCGGCGATGCGCAGGTACTTGCGATCGCGGGTGATCATGTAGGCGACGACCAGTCCCGCCAGCAGAAGCGCGGCGATCAGGACCACGAAGCGCAGGATGAACACGGGGCCTAGTGGCTCGCTAATTTAGGCAACGGCAGCTCCCACCCGGCGGCAAAATGCGCGCCATCGCAACGAAATGCCCGGCTCACCGCCCACCGGCATGCGCAGCAGGTCGGCGAACGCGGGTCCCGATATGTAGGCCGCGACCTGCGTGGCCACGCGGACAGGCCGATCAGCCAGCTGGAGCGCCCAGCGGAAATGCGCGGTCGCGCCGTCCAGCTTCGAATCTCGCAGCATTAGGTTCAGCATGTCCGCGGCCGCGCGCGTGCACTTCTCGCCGCCGTCCAGCAGCTTCTGGCCAGAAGGCGAAACGGCCGACGCCAGCCGGTTCACGCCGGTGACTCGCGCCGCCTCGCCCGAGACGTACGCCGCCACGAGCAAAGCTGCGCGCAGCCCCAAGAGACCCCCGTTGGCGGAGGCGATTTCCCGAACGCGGTCCCAGTCCAGCTCCACGCCATGTCTTGCGAGGATGGCAACGAGATCGGCAGCCCACCGAAGGCTCGCCCCGCCCGCCTTCAAACCATCGGCTGCATGGATCAGGAGGAGCTCCTCCGGGTGCGGCCATTGCACGGTCGCGCCGAGGACATCGACCGGACGCGTGCGCGGCTCAACGTCGCTAAAGCTCACGCACGTTGGAAACCATCGCTGCCCGAGTCGCCAGTGGAGCTCGACTGCACCCAAATCCGCGCTCCGCGAGAGGAGCAACTCGTCCGTCGCCATCGCAAGCCATGGAGTCGCCAGCGCGCGTGCGTGCAATGGCGACTGGTAACCGAGTGTTCGCAACGCGTCGACCGCCGCGGGAATAACCTGGACCGCCACGAGAAAGTCGAGATCCCCCATCTCGCGAGTGCGCGGCCCGGAACCGACGAGGCTCGCAAATGCCGGTCCCTTGAAGGGGACCGCCATTACCCCGCTCTCTCGCAGGACCCTGACAATCGGGCCCAGCCCGCCCGCCAGCATGAGGCTATTCCCCTCGTGCGCCCCGGCAACACCCTCCAACTGCGCCAGTATCGACGCGTCGCAAAAAGAATCTCCAACGCTCTGCAAGTGCGAGAACAGTTGCGGTCGCAGCTGGTGCGCCGCGGCCCCGGCCATCAGGCGCTCGCGGTCCGAGCGTCGTATCGAGTCTGCGATGCCGCGCGCAGCGAAATCCTCGGATGGCGTAAAGAGAGCGCACGCCGCGAGCGCCCGATGCTCTTCGTCGAATCCGGGGAAGTTCGGCAATCGCTGGGGCATCTGCGCTTGCGACGACGGCGGCACCCGCCTACGCAGCCTCGACGAGGCCATGGTCCCGCAGGTCCTTCACGAGGGCGATGACGTCGGCTTGCGCAATCTCCGGCGACACCTCGAATTCCTCAACCACGCCTGCGCAAACCTCCGCGAAGTTCTTGCCTTCGCCCAACAGTTGCCACACGTGTGCGCCCACGGGGTTGAGCCCGAAATAGGTCCCGTTGGCAAGGTCGAGCATGACGCAATCATCGCCCACCTGCCGGGCCATGACGTGGCCGGGAACCTTCACTCTATCCGACGGATTCAAGTTTCCTCCTCGGCCAAATGGCGCAGGATCGTCTCACGCACGCACGGCAACACCTCGTAGTTACGGGGGTAGTCGAGCCCGTGGCAAAGCCTGCCGTCGGCAAGACTGGCGAGCCGGTGGAAATGCGCGCCGAGCACCGCGTGATCGTCAGGATCAAGAAGGAATGTATTGCCGGCCAGCCCCATAAGCGTTTCCGCAGAAGTCATCGGGGTGATCGCCGGCACCGCGGCGGTTCCGTTGCCGAGAAAGTAGACAGCGCGCAACGGTAAGGCATCGGAACAGAAAGCGAGGGCGGGCCCGGCGAGAAGGCGCAACTTGGACGTGTACTCGAGCGACGGCGCAGTGAGCGTGCCCGGCTCAAGCAGCGCGCTCCCGCTATCCTCCCAGAGGCGAATCGACGGATCGGCGGGAATCGCACGGTATCCCGCCTCGTGAGATTCCACCACGAGTCCGTCATCGGCCATGACCCGGTCGCCGTGCGCCGCGAAGCTCGCAGCCAGCGTCGATTTTCCGAGCCCGCTGCGCCCGACGAAGGCGATCGCGCCGCCACCGACCGCCACGCAACTCGCATGACACACCAGGTGCCCGCCATGGCTCAGCACCATCGGCAACACTTGGTTGCGATACAAGTGCCGACAGGTTTCGTCGCCTACGTCGGGTGCCGGGTGGCACTCGATGCGCCCGAGGTCGAGCGCGATCTCGAAATCCGCCAGGCCTGGAAAACGAACCAGGTAGCCGCCCGACATTCGATAGGATTGCGTCCACGGGGTGCCCTCCGGCAGCTCGACCTCCCAGAACGCCGGCGCCGCCATCACGGGCTGGGTCCGCGGTGTCCCCAACGATAATCGAGTCACGGCGCGTCCCGGGCCAGAACGTCGGCGACCAGGCGACGGATTTCACCTTCGCCGGGAAGCAGTGCGGGAAAATCGCGCAGCACCGACTCTTCGACCTCGCGAGCGGTGCGGCGCCCGTCGCAGTAGTTCCACACGACCTGCCGTGCGCGCGCTTCGGCTGAAATCGTGGGCACGCGGGCGGGCGACGACTGCGCGAGGTGGAAGGGCGAGATCGCGACGCCGTGAAACGTGGATTGGCTAAAGCGCCGCCCAGTCGCGGGAAGATGCACCGCCCATGCAATCAGGCCTTCGCCGGGCCGCGCCATCAGCGTGAGTTCGATGACCTCTCCGGAGGCCACCGACACCGTTTCGTCGATCGGCAGGAAGGCTTGCGGTCGGTTGATCCTGTGCGGTGCGCACGGCGAATTCGTCATCCAAGCCTCGGGGCCCAGTTCGCAATCGAACCAGCACCCCAGTCCGTGCAGTTTTCCCGGACGCTCGACCTGGAGCCGTGCATTCCA
>JANNKG010000261.1:0-10180 GCA_031396185.1 Burkholderiales bacterium
ACCATTTCGATCTCGTGATGAACGTCCTTGGTGCCGACCGGGTAATCGACAGTGGAATCATTCGGCACGATCGAGCTCGGCGCCTTCATGAAGAAAAATGGCGGCTCGCGATCGGGATCGTGCCCCATCTCGCGCGCGTGATCGGCATAATTGCGGCCGACGCAGTAGATGCGCCCGACCGGGAAGCGCGCGTCACTGCCCTCGACCGGCAGGGACGGCAGCGGGCCGATGTCGATCACGTACTTGGTGTTGCGCAGATCGTCTTTTCCCATGTTCTTTCCTGGTCAATCGAGCTTGATGCCGACGGCCTTGGTGATCTTCACGTACTTGTCCACCTGCCCGCGCAGCATCTCGCGGAACTCCTCGGGGGACTTGCTGGCAATGGGCTCGGCGCCGTTGGCGTCCATTGCGGCCTTGAACTCCGGCGTGGCGACGATCGCCACGATTTCACGGTGCAGCCGATCGACCACCGGCTTGGGCATGTTGGCCGGCCCCATGATGCCGAGCCAGAGCGCCGCCTCGAACCCCGGATAGCCTTGCTCGGCCACGGTGGGGACGTCGGGCAGCGCGGGCGAGCGCGCGACCGTGCCGACCGCGATCGGCCGCACCTTCCCCGCCTTCGCGTTCTGGAGCAGGGCTGGCATCGAGCCGAACACGGTCTGCACCTCGCCCGCGAGGATCGCGATGTCGGCGGGCGCGTTGCCCTTGTAGGGCACGTGCAGGATGTCGATCTTGGCCGCGTCCTTGAGCATCTCCATCGCGAGGTGCGTCGCGGTGCCGCTGCCGGCGGAGGCGTAGTTCATCTTGCCGGCCTGGCCCTTGGCATGCGCCACGAATTCCGGGAGCGTCTTCGCCGGCACCTGCGGATTGACCACCAGCAGGTACGGCGTGATCGCCACCAGCGAGATCGGGGTGAAATCGGTGACCGGGTTGTAAGGCAGCTTCGAGTACGCGCCGGCCGCGATGGCGTGCGTACTGGTGGTGCCCAGGGTGAGCGTATAGCCATCCGGCGCGGCTTTCGCGGTGGCGTCCGCGCCGATCGTGCCGCCGGCCCCGGCCTTGTTCTCGACCACGACGGCCTGGCCGAGGCGTTCGCCGAGCTTCTGCGCCACGATCCGGGCGACGATATCGGTGGAGCCGCCGGGAGCGAAGCCCACGACCAGCTTGACCGGCCGGCTCGGAAAGTCGGATTGGGCGCTCGACACCGCGGGCCAGGACGCAATCAAGGCCGCCGCGAGCGGGGCGATCAGGCGCAGGAATCGGGTCATTTCACTCCTCCATTTTTGTGATGAAACCGCAACCCGCAAGTCTACGCCCCCGAGGACCCCCTTTGCCGGGGCCCGATGTAACGCGCTATTGACTCCCGATGACCGACTGCGCCGCTTGGACCACCCCCGGCGCACGCCGAGGCAACAAGTGGCCGGTACAAATCTACCCATGGGCGCCGCTTTGACGGCGCCGGGGAGAAAAATACATGTTGAAGCGATTCGCAATTTGCTTGCTGGGCGCTCTCGCGGGGAGCGCCTTGGCCGCCAGCCCGAACTGGAGCTTTGCCACCCTGGGGACCCTGGGTGGCAACGTAAGCTGGGCGACGGGGATCAATAACGCCGGAGAGGTCGTGGGCTGGTCGGGCACGGTGCGCGGCGAATTTACCGAGACCGATCCCGAATATCACGCCTTCGCGTACGGCAATGGCCGGATGCGCGACCTTGGCCGGGCGGGCGACAACAGCTCGGCGTGGGCGATCAACGATCGGGGTGCGATTGCGGGCTTGTCACACGCCGAGGGCGTGTGGATCGTAGGGGGCGCGACCGCGAAGACCCTGGGTTTCCAGGGGACCCCCTACGACATCAACCAGTTCGGCGTGATCGCCGGCACCTATGATGCCGGCGGCGAGTTTCGCGCGTTCACCCATCGAGGCGGCATCCTTTCGGAGCTGGGGACCCTCGGGGGCGGCTGGAGCCATGCTGAAGCGATCAACGACCGGGGCGTGGTCGTGGGCAGTTCGGTCAACGCCGCCGGCATGGTTCGCGGATTCGTCCACGAGCGCGGCCGGATGCGCGAGCTGGGCACGCTCGGCGGCCCCCACAGCCAGGCCTTCGACGTGAACGAGCGTGGCGTGGTGGTCGGCAGCGCCGGCAACGACTCCAACGGCGTGCAGGCCTTCATTCATGACGGCGTCATGCGCGCGCTGTTTCCCATGCCTCGCCCGCAGGACGTGAGCGAAGCGCACGCCATCAACAATCGCAACCAGGTGGTCGGCACGCTCAACGATGCCGGATTCCTCTGGGACAATGGCAAGCTCACGATGCTGCGCGACCTGCTGACGCCGGCCGAGCAGCTCGCCTGGGGAGTCCTCACCCCGCTCGACATCAACGACCGCGGCTGGATCGTGGGCGTGGCCTCGAGCGAGGGCGTTAACGGGATCCCCGGCGGGTCGCGCCGCGCTTTCATCCTCAAGCCGAAGCGCTGACGGCCGCGAATGAAATGGGCCGCCGCACCCGACAGGTGCGGCGGCCCCAAGGGCGCGTTACGCCGGGATCGCGGCCGCCGGCGACTTGGCGACCAGGTCGCGCAGCACGTAGGGCAGGATCCCCCCGAGAAGGTAATAGTCGACCTCGATCGGCGTGTCGATGCGCAGCAGCACCGGGACTTCCATGGTCGTGCCGTCCTTGCGGTGGATGACGAGCGTCACGTCCATCTGCGGTCGGATGCCTTTTTCGACGCCGACCACGTCGAACGTCTCCTCGCCGGTGATGCCGAGCGTCTGCGCGGAATCGGTGCCCTTGAACTGCAGCGGCAACACGCCCATGCCCACGAGGTTGGAGCGATGGATGCGCTCGTAGGAACGGACCACGACGGCCTTCACCCCAAGTAGCGCCGTACCCTTGGCCGCCCAGTCGCGTGACGACCCCGAGCCGTACTCCTCGCCACCGAACACCACCGTGGGCGTAGCCTGCTGGATGTACTTCATTGCCGCGTCGTAGATGAACATCTGCTCGCCCGAAGGCTGGAAGAGCGTGACGCCCCCTTCGACCCGCGTGCCGTCGGCCTTCATCGGCAGCATCAGGTTCTTGATGCGCACGTTGGCGAAGGTGCCGCGCATCATGACCTCGTGGTTGCCGCGGCGCGCCCCGTAGCTGTTGAAGTCCGCTTTCTGCACGCCGTTGGCGATCAGGTACTTGCCCGCGGGCGACGTGTCCTTGATCGATCCGGCCGGCGAGATGTGGTCGGTAGTGACCGAATCGCCGAGGAGGGCGAGGGCACGCGCGCCCTTCACGTCATGCGCGCGGCCGGCACTCATGCCGAAATCCCGGAAGAACGGCGGTTCGGCGATGTAGGTCGACTTCGGCCAGTTGTAGACCTGGCCGGAGGACGACGGGACGTCCTGCCACATCGGGTTGTCCTTGTTGAAATCGCCGTACAGCGCGCGCGCCATCTCCGGATTCTGGGCGTATTTGATGAGCGCCTGTACCTCCGCGCTCGTCGGCCAGATGTCCTTCAGGTAGACCGGGCCATCCTTGCCCTGGCCGAGCGGTTCGGTAGTGAGGTCCTTCAACACCGTGCCGGCGATTGCATAGGCCACCACGAGCGGGGGCGACGCGAGGAAGTTTGCGCGCAGATTCGGATGGATGCGGGCCTCGAAGTTGCGGTTACCCGAGAGCACCGCGGCGCACACCAGGTCGTTGTTCACGATCGCCAGGTCGATGGGCTCCGCGAGCGGTCCCGCGTTCCCGATGCACGTCGTGCAGCCGTAGCCCGAGACGTAGAAGCCGACCTTCTCGAGGGATTCGAGCAGGCCCGCGGCCTTGAGGTACTCGGTGACCACGCGCGATCCCGGAGCGAGCGAGGTCTTGATGTGCTTCTTGACGGTGAGCCCCTTGGCCACCGCCTTCTGCGCGAGCAGGCCCGCGGCGAGCAGCACGCTCGGGTTGGAGGTATTGGTGCACGAAGTGATCGCGGCGATCAACACGTCGCCCGAGCCGAGGCTCACCCCGTCACTGGTGGTGACGCGCTTCGCGAGGTCCTCGGGCTTCTTGGAGAAGCCGTTGACGGCCACGGGTTGCGCGAAGAGCTCGGTGAACTTCGACTTGAGGTTGCCCAGGTCGATCCGGTCCTGCGGGCGCTTGGGCCCCGCCACCGAGGGCACGATCGAGTCGAGGTCGAGCTCGAGCGACTCGGAATAGTCGATGTCGCCCTTCTTCGAGACGCCGAACATCTCCTGCGCCCGGAAATAGGCTTCGAGCGCGGACACCTGCTCGGGCGTGCGCGCCGTATAGCGGTAGTAGTCGATGGTCTTCTCGTCCACCGGGAAGAAGCCCATGGTCGCGCCGTATTCGGGCGCCATGTTGGCGATGGTGGCGCGGTCGGTGACGGCGAGCGTGCGCGTGCCCTCGCCGAAGAACTCCACGAACTTGCCGACGACCTTGGCCTTGCGCAGCATCTCGGTCACGGTGAGCACCAGGTCGGTGGCGGTCACGCCTTCCCGCAGCTTGCCCGTGAGGTTGACGCCGACCACGTCCGGGGTCAGGAAGTACACCGGCTGTCCGAGCATGCCGGCTTCGGCCTCGATGCCGCCCACCCCCCAGCCGACTACGCCCAGACCGTTGATCATGGTGGTGTGGCTATCGGTGCCGACGAGCGTGTCGGGGTAATACATGCCGTTCTTCTGGAAGACGCCACGCGCCAGGTACTCGAGGTTCACCTGGTGCACGATGCCGATGCCGGGAGGGACCACCTTGAAGGTGTCGAATGCCTGCATGCCCCACTTCATGAACTGGTAGCGCTCGCGATTGCGCGAGAATTCCAGCTTCATGTTGAGGTCGAGCACATTGGGCGCACCGTAGTGGTCGATCTGCACCGAGTGGTCGACCACCAGGTCGACCGGCACCAGCGGCTCGATCACCTTGGGATTCTTGTTCATGCGGGCGGCTACGTTGCGCATCGCAGCCAGGTCGGCCAGGAGGGGCACGCCGGTAAAATCCTGCAGCACGATGCGCGCGAGGATGAAGGGGATCTCCGCGGTGCGCCCGCCGCATGGCTTCCAGTTGGCGAGCTCCTTCACGTGCTCTTCGGTGATCTTCTTGCCGTCGAGGTTGCGCAGCACGCTTTCGAGGACGATGCGGATCGAGATCGGCAGGCGCCTGACCGACGGAAAGGTGGCGGCGAGCGCGGGCAGCGAGTAGTACTGGCCGGTCTTGCCGGGGGCGGGCGTGAAGGACTTGAGGGTGTCGAAGGCGTTGTGGGGCATGGCGGCGGAGTCCTCGTTCAGTTTTTCGTCATCAGGTCCACGAACTCGTGGACGGGAAAGGTTTCGAGCCGCTTCTGGTCCAGGCACAGGTCCAGGATGGCGGCACGCTGCTTTTCGGCGAACTGGCGTGCCAGGTTGGTCTTGAACTTCTCCACCAGGACCGGCATGCCCTCCTTGCGGCGGCGCTTGTGGCCGATCGGATACTCGACCACGATCTCCTTCAGCTTCTTGCCGTCCTTGAACTCCACGGTGAGCGCGTTGGCGATCGAGCGTTTCTCGGGGTCGTGATAATCCTTCGTGAACTGCTTGTCCTCCACGCATGCGATCTTGTCACGCAGCCGGTCGATGCGCGCATCCACCGCGACCGCGTCCTCGTAGTCCGAGGCCACCAGGCGCCCGAAGAGGATCGGCACCGCCACCATGTACTGGATGCAATGGTCGCGATCCGCCGGATTGTTGAGCGGTCCCTTCTTGTCGATGATGCGGATGCAGGCCTCGTGGGTGCGGATCGTGATCTTCTTGATGTCCTCCGGAGACTTGCCGAGCCGCGCGAGCTCCGCGCTGATCGTCATCGCCGCTTCCACCGCGGTCTGCGTGTGGAACTCGGCCGGGAACGAGATCTTGAAGAGGATTTGCTCCATCACGTAGCTGCCGTAGGGCCGCTGGAACTTGAACTCGTTGCCCTTGAAGAGCACGTCGTAGAAGCCCCAGGTCTTGGCGGTGAGCACCGACGGGTAGCCCATCTCGCCGGTCTTCGCGATGAGCGCGAGGCGCACCGCCCGCGCGGTGGCGTCTCCCGCCGCCCAGCTCTTGCGCGATCCCGTGTTGGGCGAGTGCCGGTAGGTGCGCAGCGCCTGGCCGTCGACCCAGGCGAGCGATACCGCGTTGATCGTCTCGTCGCGGGAGAGGCCCAGCAGCGTCGAGACCACCGCGGTGGAGGCGACTATCACCAGCACCACGTGGTCGAGGCCGACCTTGTTGAAGCTGTTTTCGAGCGCGATCCCGCCCTGGATCTCGTGCGCCTTGATCATTGCGGTGAGCACATCGCGCACCACCAGCGGCGCCCTGCCGGCGGCCACGTTGTTGCGCGAGATCCAGTCGGCCACTGCGAGGATGCCGCCGAGGTTGTCGGAAGGGTGTCCCCATTCGGCGGCGAGCCAGGTGTCGTTGAAGTCGAGCCAGCGGATCATCGTGCCGATGTTGAAGGCGGCTTGAACGGGGTCGAGCTGGTACGGGGTCCCGGGGACGCGGGCGCCGTTGGGAACCACGGTTCCCGGCACGATCGGCCCAAGCAGCTTGGTGCATGCGGGATACTCGAGGGCTTCGAAGCCGCAGCCGAGCGTATCGATCAGGCAGTACCTGGCGGTCTCGTAAGCCTCCTTCGAGGAGATCTTGTACTTGTGGGCGTAGTCGACGATGTCGGCCAGGACCTTGTCGGGATCGGGGCGGACGTTGGAGATGTGTGCGGACATGTCTTTGGGAAGGCTTCTGGTGGCGGGTTATTTGGCGGTTCCCAATTGGGATCCGATGTTCTGCTCGCACATCTCGGCCTTGGCGGCCCGCCCCTCGGCGTTGTCGGAACGGGTCTGGCGGCGTTCGAACTCCAGGCTTTCACGCACCTGGCGCTGCGCCGGCCCGTCCTGGTCGTAGCGCGTCATGGCGACACGATTCCTGCGCTTCCACTGCTGGAAGCCGGCATCGAACTTCGAGGCGAAGCCGGGCACGTCCTCGGCGCACGACTGGTAGTTGGACAACATTCCGACCACCACATCCATCGGCACTTCGGGCTGCTGGGCGGCGGCGGGCGGCGCCGTGGCCTTGGCGGGATCCGCGGGCTTGTCAGCGGTAGCGGCGGGCGCCGGGGGGGCGGCAGCGGGGACGGCGACGGATGAGGGCGGCGCGACCGTGCTCTGCCGCGCGTCGTCGGCGCACCTGGAGTCCTGGTAGACGACCTTGCCGTCGCGGCCGACGCACTTGAACATCGATTGCGCGCCGGACTCGATGCAAATCGAGAGTCCGGCGATGAGGGTGGCCAATCCGCGCGCGCGCATCTATTTGCGCTTTCCGATGGGGACGAATTCGAGGTTCTCGGGACCGGTATAGACGGCGCTCGGGCGGATGATCTTGCCGTCGATGCGCTGCTCGATCACGTGGGCCGCCCAACCCGAGGTGCGCGCGATCACGAAGAGCGGCGTGAACATCGCCGTCGGCACGCCCATCATGTGGTACGACGTGGCGCTGTACCAGTCGAGGTTGGGAAACATCTTCTGGTACGACGTGGCGCTGTACCAGTCGAGGTTGGGAAACATCTTCTTCTCCCGCCACATGACCTCCTCGACGCGCGCGGAGATGTCGAAGAGCTTCAGGTTCTTCGCGTCCTGGGAGAGCTTGCGCGCGACTTCCTTGATCACCTGGTTGCGCGGGTCGGCGATGGTGTAGACCGGGTGGCCGAAGCCGATGATCACCTGCTTCTCGCCCACGCGGCGCACGATGTCGCGCTCGGCGTCCTCGGGCGTGTCGTAGCGGCCGATGGTGTCGAAGGCAAATTCGTTCGCCCCGCCGTGCTTGGGCCCCTTGAGGGCGCCGACGGCACCGGTGATCGCCGAGTGCATGTCCGATCCGGTTCCGGCAATCACGCGCGCGGCGAATGTGGACGCGTTGAACTCATGCTCGGCGTAGAGGATGAGCGAGGTGTGCATCGAGCGCACCCATAGCTCGGAGGGCTGGCGCCCGTGAAGCAGGCGCAGGAAATGCCCGCCGATGGTTTCGTCGTCGGTCTCCACGTCAATGCGGCGGCCGGAATGCGCGAAGTGGTACCAGTAGAGCAGCATCGAGCCGAACGAGGCCATCAGCCGGTCGGCAATGTCGCGCGCGTAGGCGAGCTTGCGCTCCTCGCCCTCGGGCAGCACGCTGCCGAGCGCCGAGCACGCGGTGCGCATCACGTCCATCGGGTGCGTGTTGGCGGGTATCGACTCGAGAATGTGCTGCACCGCCATTGGAATGCCGCGCAGCAATTGGAGCTTGCGCTTGTAGCCGGAGAGCTCCGCGGTGTTCGGCAGCTTGCCGTACACCAGCAGGTAGGCGATCTCCTCGAATTCCGAGGTTTCCGCGATGTCGAGGATGTCGTAGCCGCGGTAATGCAGATCGTTGCCGGCGCGGCCGACGGTGCAGAGCGCAGTGTTGCCGGCAGGCACGCCGGAGAGCGCGACCGACTTCTTCGGCTTCGGGACGACGGTGGTGGGGGCGGAACTCATTGGGTCTCCTGAGGGTTGCTTTCCAGGACGAACTTGATGCGCTGGGCGAATGGGCCGGTGAGCGCTTCGAGGGCGGCGAGGGCCTCCTTGCATCGGGTGACCACGTCGTCCGCGCTTGGGAACGATAGGCCTGGACGATTGGAAACCCTCACTTCCTGCGGCCGAAACAGTCTCTTTCCTTCGGGATTCACTACCGTCACGCCACCGCGAATCACGGGCCAGTAGTCCATCCATGGGGAGCCGGCCCACAGCGAGGCGTCGAACGCAAAGACCAGATAGGCATCCAGATTTCGCAATTTCTCGGCGTCCGGGGCTTCGCCTGCCGCTTCTGACAATGTGACTACGACCGGCTCGAAGCGACCGGAAAGCTCGGCCTTGAGCTTTTCGACCACCTCTCTGCGCATCGTCGCGCTGCGCTCGATCGTGTCGGGGCAGCTCTCGCGAAATCGAACCGTCACGCCATCTGCGTGACGCGCCTGGACCCCTTCGATCCCGGCAATGATGGCTCCGCCGATCAGGGTTCCGACGACGGCCGGGCCGACCGCTGCAGCGCTTCCCGGCACCAGGACGGGCGTCGGTCCCGGCACTGTGCCCATCTTCACGTACGCATCCGTCGGTTGCGGCTCGATTATTCCAAGTCTTTTCACCGGGGCGAGTCGTTCCCTATTGGAAGGCATCGCGCACCCAGCGAGGACCAGGGCGGCAAGCATCGCGGCGAGTGCCGGTCGGCGGATCATTTGGCTTTCTGGAAGAGTGCGTCGAGCTTTTGCTCGTAGTCGTGGTAGCCGAGGTACTGGTAGAGCTCGTCGCGCGTCTGCATCGTGTCCACGACGTTCTTCTGGTGGCCATCGCGGCGCAGGGCCGCGTACACCCCGAGCGCCGCCTTGTTCATGGCGCGAAAGGCCGACAGCGGGTAGAGCGCCATGTCGGCCCCGGCGGAGCGCAGCTCCTCGATCGTGAAAAGCGGCGTCTTGCCGAACTCGGTGATGTTGGCGAGGATCGGCACCTTCACGGCATCCTTGAAGCGCCTGTACATCGCAGCCTCGGTGATCGCCTCGGGAAAGATGCCATCGGCCCCGGCCTCGACGCACGCCACGGCGCGCTCCACCGCCCGCTCTATCCCCTCGCTCGCCAGGGCATCGGTGCGCGCGAGGATGAAGAAGTCCGGATCGGTGCGCGCATCCACCGCAGCCTTGATGCGATCGACCATTTCCTGCTGCGTCACCAGCTCCTTGCCGGGGCGGTGGCCGCAGCGCTTCGCGCCCACCTGGTCCTCGATGTGCATCGCCGCCGCGCCGAACTTCTGGAGCGACTTCACGGTACGCGCCACATTGAAGGCGCTCGCCCCGAAGCCGGTGTCCACGTCCACCAGCAACGGCAAGTCGCACACGTCGGTGATGCGGCGGATGTCGGTGAGTACGTCGTCGAGGCCGGAGATGCCGAGGTCGGGGAGTCCCAGCGAGCCTGCGGCGACACCGCCACCCGAGAGGTAGATCGCCTTGAAGCCGCTCGCCTTGGCCAGCGTCGCGTGGTACGCATTGATCGCGCCCGGAATCTGCAGCGGCTTCTCGTCTTTCAGGGCTTGTCGGAATCTGGCGCCGGGGGTCATGGGGGGGTATCGAGTGATGCGGATGGGGGTTTGGGAACGCAGAGGTTCGCAGAGGGTTGGCAGAGG
>JANNKG010000280.1:0-5584 GCA_031396185.1 Burkholderiales bacterium
CTGGTTTTCGCGGGCATCACGAAGATCAGCTACGACCTGCTGCTGTGGCGCGAATTCCGGCGCGTGAAGCCGCCCGAAGAGCTCAGCGGATGATGTATCCGGAGACCTTCCACACGCCGTCGCGACCCCTCATCGGCGTGACGATCTCGGTGGACGACGGACGGTTCTCGAAACGCGTGTCGTACTGGATGACGACGTACTCGCCCTCGGGGGCGTTCGGCAGGACGCGGGTGTATGCAGCCTGGCGCAACTTGCGGATGGGCGTGCCGAGCGGCGCGCGCACGCTCTCGATGGTGGTCTCCCAGGCGATCTTCGCCATTGCCTCCTTGAAGAGCGGCGCCGCTTCCTCCCAGCTCGCGCCGTAGCGTCCCGCGTCGACCCCGGCAAGCCACGCTTCGGCCACCGCCATGGCCGGCTTCACGTCGATTTCCTCGTCGGCGAGGGTGATGGTACAGGCGCAGGCGCACACGACGGCGGCGGCGCAGCTTCGGATAACGTGCACGGCGACCTCCCTCATCCCTTGCGCGGCTTCTTCGCACCCGCATGCGGCTGGATGCCGCGGCGCGAAAGGGACTCACGCAGAAGATACTCGATCTGCCCGTTCGCCGATCGCAGCTCGGCCTGCGCGAGGCGCTCGATCTCGGACCACAGCTCGGGATCGATGCGCAGCAGGTATGCCTTGCGCTCCGCCATCACTTGCGCTCAGGTATAGAGGGTCCCGGTGTTGACGATCGGCTGAGTGTCACGCTCCGAGCACAGCACCACCATCAGGTTGGAGACCATCGCCGCGCGCCGCTCGTCATCGAGCTCGACCACGTTCTTTTCCGACAGGCTCTTCAGCGCCATCTCCACCATCGACACGGCGCCGATCACGATCTTGGCGCGCGCCGAGATCACTGCCTCGGCCTGCTGTCGGCGCAGCATCGCACCGGCGATCTCGGGGGCGTAGGCGAGGTGCGTGAGCTTGGCCTCCTCGATCTTCACGCCGGCAAGCTGCACGCGCAGCTGCAGCTCGTCGCGCAGCGAATCGGCCACGACGTCGGCACCCGCCCGCAGCGTCACGTCGTTGGCCTCGTGGTCCTCGCCGGTGTCGTAGTTGTAGCGCGTGGCGACGTGGCGCAACGCCGATTCGCTCTGCACCTTGACGAAATGCTCGAAGTCGTCGACGTCGAACATCGCCTGCGGGGTCACCTCGACACGCCACACCACCACCGCGGCGATCTCGACCGGGTTGCCGCGCTTGTCGTTCACCTTGAGCATTTCCACGTTGTGGTTGCGCGCCCGCACGCTCATCTTGGAGCGGATGTTCCACGGCCAGGTCCAGCGCAGCCCGGGCTTGCGCTCGGTGCCAAGGTAATCGCCGAAGAGCGTCAGCACGCTCGCCTCGTTGGGCTGGAGCATGAAGAAGCCGCAGGCGAGGAACGCGATGGCGACGCCAATTGCGACCCCAGGTACGAGGAATCCGCGCTTGAACACGGCGAACCCCGCGATTGCGATCGCCGCCAGGACGATGATCAGCAACAGCATCGCCACCCCGTTCATGGTGGTGATGGGTTTCTCGAACGTGCCTTCCTTGCGGTATGCGGTCATGGCGTCGATCCTCGCGGCGGACTTCGGACTGCTATTTAAGTGATATCACCATAATATCTAATTGGCGGGCCTGTCAAGCGGAAACGCTAGAATCCCCCCATGAAAGAGCTTTTGGTGGTGGACTCTTCGACGCAACTCGATGCGGCTGCGCGCGGCGCGGTGGTGGTGTGCGGATCGCATGGGGCGCTTTACTCCGCTTGGCTCGCCGCGCGTGCCGGGGTTCGCGCGATCGTGTTCAACGATGCGGGCATCGGCCGCCACTCGGCGGGAATCGCCGGCATCGCGTGGCTAAACAACTTCGAGATCGCGGCCTGCGCGGTGGACTACCGCACCGCGAGAATCGCAGACGGTGCGGCGATGCTCGAGTCCGGCGTGGTCACCACGGTCAACGACGCCGCCGCCGCCCACGGCTGCCTTCCCGGCCACACCTGCCGCCAGGTGGCCAAGTGCCTGCTCGAGAACGCCCCCGAGCTTCCCCACGCAGTGGACGTTCCCGAGATCGGCCTGACGCGCCTGCGCATCGGCAACACCGGGCACCGCGAGGTCTGGGCGATCGACTCGGTGGCGCTTGCGAGGCCCGAGGACCGGCGCGCGATAGTGGTGACCGGATCGCACGGCGGCCTGCTGGGCGGCAAGGCGGACGACGGGATGCTCGACGTGGACGTGTTCGCGGCGTTCTTCAATGACGCGGGCGGCGGCGAGGACGACGCGGGCTTCGCCCGCCTGCCGACACTCGATCCGCGCGGCATCGCCGCCGCGACGGTATCGTGCAACACCGCGCGCATCGGCGACGGGCGCTCGACCTACGACACCGGCGTGATTTCGCGCGTGAACGCGGTGGCGCGGCGCCTGGACCTCAAGGAAGGCATGTCGGCGCGCGAAGCGGTCGCCCGCCTGGTGGGGCTGGGCTGACCTAGTCCCCCGCTTTGACCTTGTTCTCCTTGACGACCTGAGCCCACCGCGCGATCTCCCCGCGCAGGAACTTGTCGAGGTCGGCGGGGCCGCCACCGACGATTTCCATCCCCTGCTCGGTGAGCTTCTGCGCAACCGCGGGCTGCGCCAGCGCCTTCGCGAGCTCCTCGTGCATTCGCTTCACGATTGCGGGCGGCGTGTTGGCGGGCGCGATCACGCCCCACCACGCGAGCGCGGCGAACCCGGGCACGCCCTGGTCGGCCACCGGGGCGACACCGGGCATCTGAGGCGAGGGTTTGGCGGAGGTGACCGCGAGCGCCTTCACCTTGCCGCCCTTCACGTGCTGATTGACCAGGAACACCGTACCGATGGCGAGCGGCACTTGCCCGCCGATCGCGTCGGTCATCAGCGGACCGCCGCCCCGGTAGGGCACGTGGGTGAAGTCGACTTTCTGCAGGTTGCCGATCTGCGCCATCGCCAGGTGGCCGAGGCTGCCGGTGCCAATCGAGCCATAAGCGACGCTTCCCGGCGTTTTCTTCGCCGCGGCGAGCACGTCGCGGAAATCCCTGAAGGGCTGGGACACGTGCGCAACGATGGCCATCGGAGAAGTCCCCACGAGCATCACCGGCGCCAGGTCCTTCAGCGTATCGAACGGGATGCCCGGGATCAGCGAGGGATTCACGGCGTGAGTGTCGAAAACCACGCCGAAGGTGTATCCGTCGGCGGGCGATGTGGCGACGACCTGTGTGCCGATGGAGCCCGACGCGCCTCCCCGGTTGTCGACGATGAATTGCTGGCCGGTCTGGGTGGTGAGCTGGGCTGCGAAGATGCGCGCCACCTGGTCGACCGAGCCGCCCGGAGGAAACACGGCGATGAGCTTGACGGGCTTTGACGGCCACGGCGCCTGCGCATGCGCGGCGAGCGCGCCGAAGACGATCAAAGCGGTTGCGACGGTTATGAGTTTTTTCACGGCGACCTCCGATTGCAGGAATGCTAGCATGGCCTCTCGCATCACCCGCGCTGGAGGTTCCCATGGATCGCTCCTTGATCGCCTGCCTGTTGATCGCCGCGCTGCCTGCCCTGAGCGCCGCTCCCGCCGCAGCCCCGAGTGCGCCCGCGCCCGAAAACCCCGCCACCTACCAGCATCTGGTCGATGCGTCGCGCGCGGTGGTCGGCATCAAAGTCAAGGCGCTTCCCAATGCGCGCAGCAACCAGACCCTGGGATCTGAGCGTACCGGCAGCGGCGTGCTCTTTGGCAAGCAGGGGCTAGTGCTCACCATCGGATACCTGATCCTCGAGGCGGACCAAGTCGAGATCACGACCAGCCAGGGCCGCACGGTGCCCGCCACCGTAGCTGCCTACGACCCCGCAACCGGTTTCGGCTTGCTGCGTCCCTTCGTCCCGCTGGACGTGAAGCCCATCGCCCTCGGCACCTCGTCGAAGGTTGACGCGCTCGACCGATTGCTGGTCGCTGCGGTCGGCGGCGACGACAGCCTATCGGTGGCTACCGTCGTGTCGCGGCGGCAGTTCGCCGGCTACTGGGAATATCTCATCGACGGAGCGATCTTTACCTCCCCGCCACGCGCGGATTTCGGCGGTGCGGCGCTGATCAACCGCGAAGGCGAGTTGGTCGGCATCGGCTCGCTGTTCGTGATGGATGCGATGACGCCCGGCGAGCGCCTGCCCGGAAACATGTTCGTGCCCATCGACCTGTTGAAGCCGGTGCTCGACGAGATGATCGCCACGGGGCGGCAGAAGGGCGGCGCACGGCCCTGGATCGGCGTCAATTCGCTCGAGGAGAACGGCCGGCTCAAGGTGATGCGGGTGTCCTCAGACAGCCCTGCCGAGCGCGCCGGCATCGTTCCCGGCGACATCATCCTGGGATTGTCGGGCGAGAAGGTCGAGAAGCTCTCGGATTTCTACCAGCGGCTCTGGTCATCGGGCGCGCCCGGGGTGGAGGTCATCCTCAAGGTGCTGAAGGGCACCGAGGTTCGCGACGTGCCGATCCGATCGATCGACCGCTTCGAGCTGATGCGGAAAAAACCGACCATCTGAAGCGTCCAGCCGGACGCTGGTGATGGTCGCCCCCGCGCAGGCGGGGGCCCAGCCCAAACGCTTTCGCGCTAAGTCTGGATTCCCGCCTACGCGGGAATGACGTCGGTGAACGATTGCCCGCCGCCGTAACTGGTCACCGCCTGCAGCTTGCCGCCCTTCTTCAACGTGACCGCGCAGTACTTGACCTCGGCGATCTTGCCGAACGGATCGAGTGCCGCGTTGGTGAGGACGTTCGCCGCGGCTTCGTAGTAGGCGAAGGGAATGAAGACCGTGCCGCGCGGGATGCCTTCGTCGGCGCGCGCGATGAGCGAGATCTCGCCGCGGCGCGAGGCGACCGTGATCACGTCGCCGGCCTTGGCTCCCAGGGCGTCGAGCTCGAGCGGGTGCACCGAACCCACGGCTTCGGGCTCGAGGGCATCGAGCACCGAGGCGCGGCGTGTCATCGAGCCGGTGTGCCAATGCTCGAGCTGGCGTCCGGTGATCAGCACGAACGGATACTCCGCATCGGGACGCTCGTCGGCGGGAATCAGGCCCGCGGGCACGAACTTGCCGCGCCCGTCGAGGGTCGGGAATTTCTCGGTGAACACCACCGACTGCCCGGGGTCGTCCTCGGTGCGGCAGGGGTAGGTGACCGAAGACTGCGCCAGCAGCCGCTCCCACGTGATGCCGGTGATGGAGTTCATCGCCTGGCGCATCTCCTCGTAGACTTCGGCCACGCCGCTTTCGGGACCCTGGTAGCTCCAGCCGCATCCGAGACGGTTCGCGAGCTGCTGGATGATGGCGAGGTCCTGGCGTGCCTCGCCGGGCATGTCGAGGGCGCGGCGGCCGAGTTGCACCATGCGGTCGGTGTTGGTGACGGTGCCGGTCTTCTCCGGCCACGCCGACGCGGGCAGGATCACGTCGGCGAGATACGCGGTCTCGGTGAGGAAGATGTCCTGCACCACCAGCATGTCCAGCGCCACCAGCGACTCGCGCGCGTGCTGCGCGTCGGGGTCACTCATGGGCGAAAACCCGGCCATGAGTGACC